>DVLA01000045.1 GCA_018715745.1 Candidatus Coprenecus stercoripullorum | reverse complement strand
TCTATATAGAGGCTGCTACATGTAATTACGATATCCCGGAAGTCCCGCCGGACTATGCCCTGCGGGCGGAGCTGGAGAAAGAAAGCGACGATGTGCTTATACGGAAGCTCAAGGCTATTGCCACCCCGCATAATACGACGGACTTCGATACCCGTAAAAGGTTGATACGTGCATTGGAGATAGCTATATACAAGCAGCGCAACCCTTCCCTGTCTTTGGCCGGGCAGGGGCCGCGGCTTCCGTACTTTATGCCCGGTGATGTTAGATATATAGGGCTGAAAGTATCGAGGGAAGAACGTAATGCCCGTATTGACAGACGTCTTGATGCGCGTCTCGAGGCAGGGCTGGTAGACGAGGTGCGCGCCCTTCTGGACAGAGGTCTTTCTGCAGAGGACCTTATTTATTACGGTCTGGAGTATAAATTCGTTACCCTGTACCTGACCGGAAGCCTTACGTATGACGAAATGCGCTCCCGCCTTGCCATTGCCATACACCAGTTCGCCAAGAGGCAGATGACCTGGTTTCGCGGCATGGAAAGGCGGGGCATCAATATCGTATGGGTAGAACCTGAAAGTTCGCCCGAGTCAGTCCTATAGCATTTTCTCTATGACTTCCTTCAACTGTGCCTTCGTAGGGGCTCCGGCAGACATTGCGGGCTGCCCTTCCGTCGGGATAATTAGCAGAGTCGGTACCGAGCGTATTCCGAATGCTCCTGCCAGTTCCTGCTCCTGATCCACGTCTATCTTGTAGATGTCGACCTTGCCGGCATATTCTTCTGCAAGCTCTTCAAGTACGGGGCCAAGTGCTTTGCACGGTCCGCACCATGTCGCGAAGAAATCCACTATGGCAGGTCTTGATCCTTCGAATTTCCAGGTATCCGGATTTTTCTCGTAATTGTAGACCTTTTCCAGGAAGCTGTCCTTATTGAGATGTATTACTTTCATTTGTCCTTCATTTTTTGAGGCCTGTCCGTTCTGGGCGCATGCCGTAGCGGCAAAGGAAAGGGCGAGCAGGCCGACAGTCAATAATTTTATTTTCATTTTTTATAAAGTTTGTCCTCTATCTTCTCTTTCGGAAGCTCTTTTGTGCAGAAGAACCAGTCATAGCATTTAAGGCTCTTGTCTTCCCCGTCCATACGGCTCTTGGCTACTCCGCACGAACCGGCTGTAGGCACTATTACATCGTTCCCGGGCTGCCAGTCGGCAGGCAGGGCTACTGAAAAGTCGTCTGCAGTCTGCAAGCCGACGAGAATCCGTTTAATCTCATCAAAATTCCTGCCAAGTGCGAGCGGGTAATAGATGATGGTCCTTATAATGTTTTCCGGATCTATGAAGAAAACGGCCCGTACTGCCTGGGTTGCGCTCTCGCCCGGCTGGATCATGCCGTACCTGCGGGCTATTTCCATGGTGATGTCCTCTATCAGAGGGAACTTGACTTCGACGTTCTTCATACCGTTGTACTGGATTTTCTCCTGGATCGTGCGCAGCCATGCGATATGGCTGTAGAGCCCGTCCACGGAGAGTCCGATGAGCTGGGTGTTCAGAGCCTCGAATTCCCCGGAGCGGGAGGCGAAAGTCATGAACTCGGAGGTGCAGACCGGGGTGAAGTCGGCCGGATGGCTGAAAAGAATCTTCCACTTGCCCTTGAAATCCTCGGGGAAACGTATTCTGCCCTGGGTAGTCATTGCTTCGAAGGCTGGAGCCTTGTCGCCTATGCGGGGCATTGGATAAAACTGTTGCTGTGCCTGGTTCTGAGTGTTGTTGCTGTTGTCCATAATTAGTATCTGTTTTTTTACAGTGCAAAGATATGGAGGTGATTTTCATAAATCAAATCGATAATTTTTATATTGTGATAGATTGTTTCTATATTTGTCGGCAGTATGAAGACAGACGCAAACCTGAGCCTTGCTTTCCTGCGCTACATCGTGGCAGTGGACACGCACCGCAATTTTGTCCGGGCAGCGGAGGCCTGCGGTGTTACTCAACCGACTCTCAGCGCCGGTATCCGCAGCATGGAGACCTCTTTGGACGTGAGCATATTCGACCGGAGCGCACATCCGGTACGGCCTACTGCCTTAGGGGAGAAGATTATTGCCCGGGCCAGGGTGACTCTGCACAACGCATCCCAGATAGAAGAATTGGTTGCAGCCGAGAAAGGCGACGAGGGAGGGGAGGCTGTCATGGGTATCATCCCGACTGTCGCACCGTACATTCTGCCCGGACTTTTCCTGCAGATGCACTCCGCTCATCCGTCCGTACACCTGCGTGTGTCCGAGATGCGCACCAATTTCATTATCGGGAAATTGCTGGCGGCGGAGATTGACATGGCAATCCTTTCCACACCGTTGGAGCAGAGGGGCCTGCTGGAAATACCGTTGTATTATGAGAAATTCGCGGCATACATTTCCCCGTCCGATGAACTGTACGCCCTTGGCGAAGTGCCGGCCGACCGTCTGGCCTCTGACCGCCTCTGGGTCCTCGAAGAGGGCCACTGCCTGCGCAGCCAGGTATTCAACTTCTGCCATAACCGCCGCAGGACCAGCACCGAGTACCAGGCCGGCAGCATCGACACCCTCGTGCGGATAGTGGACACCAACGGCGGCTATACTGTCATCCCTGAGATGCACACCGCATTCCTCACCGAAGGGCAACGCAGGAATCTCAGGCCCATCGTCCGGCAGAACGAATCCGCCGCCGACTGCCCGACCTGCGTCCCTGTCCGCGAGGTTTCCCTCGTCATACGGGAGGACTTTGTCCGTGAGCGCCTGCTTAACGTAATTGCCGGATGCGTCAAGCGCATTATCCCGGAAAGTATGCTCGACTCGCGGCTCAAGCGCTTTGCTATCAAGTTGTAGTTGTAATCGGGAAGAAATAATCTGAATACTATGGAAACAGCGGAAGAAAGGCGGAAAAAGGTACTGGCCAGACTTCAGGAACTGGGTATCGGTTATGTGATACATGAGCATCCTCCGCTTCCGACTATAGAGGAAGCGATGAAATACTGGAAGGATTTTGATTCCACCCACTGCAAGAATCTGTTCTTCAGGAACCACAAAGGCGACCGCCACTATCTGGTCATACTTGAATGCCATAAGCAGATGGATATACACGGCCTCGAGAAGCGGTTGCATCAGGGCAAACTGTCCTTTGCATCCGAGCGGAGGATGGAAAAACATCTCGGTACGGTACCGGGCTCGGTATCCCTTTTCGGGCTGATAAACGATCCGGACCGTCAGGTAAAGCTGTATCTCGACAAGGACTTGCGCAAGGCCGGGAAAGTGACTTTCCATCCCAATGACAATACCGCTTCGCTTGAAATCTCCGGTGAAGACATGTACCGTTTTATCGGATTATGGGGCGGTGAATGGGAGGAATTATAGAAATAAAAAGAGTTGGCGGCTGCCAACTCTTTTTTATACTGATCACCTGCTTTGCCTTATGACAGCAGGGTATTGCGGGCTGTCCTGATTTCCGCCTTAAGCGTCTCAAGCTGGCTGCGCAACTGTTCTACATTGACTGCATTGATGACTTCCAAAGGCTTGAGCGCGTTTTCGAGATTCTTGAGTTCGGGATATTCCGATATGAGGGCCTTGATACCTTCATGTACCAGAACGAATCTGAGCGTTACCTCGTATGCGGTAGCGTCCGTAAAGCAGGGCATGAACTTGTCTATGTTGTTTGTCACGATATACATCTGCTCGATGATTCCGGCTACTGCCGCATCCCAGAACAGGTTTACGGTATTGTTCTTCACGCATGCATCGTAGAGGGCCTTGATTCTGTCACCGACCGTACTTTCACTTTGCCCTGCGTCTTTGCCGAGGTATGCCGACATGGCGGGGTTGTCTATTTCAACCAGCAGTTTGGATATGGCGTTTTCATATCCGTCCACTGGCATGCCGTAGAGTCCGGCTACGGCCATATCTATCGTCAGCATGGTCGCCGTGCGGTATTTAAGGCTCAGGGTAAGGGCTTCTTCAGCCTTGGAAGGGGAAAGCAGGTACTCGGGCTTTACCGTTTTCTCTTTCTCGGTCAGGGTAACCTTCCCGTTCTCTATTCCTGCGACTACCGGAATCTCGCCCAGGCGGCTGATTTCTGTAACAAGTGAATCGAGCTTGATCTGGAGATCCTTTTCAAGATATTGCTCTTTGGCCGTTGTTCCGGCGCTGTCTTTCTGTTTCTTTCCTGAATTGTTGCCGCAGGCGGATACCGCTGCGATTGCGGCAACGGCAAATAAAATGGTAAGTCTGTTCATATTCAGTCAAATTTTTCAACAAAAATATGGAAATTTCCGCAATAACCGTTTAGGAATGTCATAAAAAATCATGATAATTACAAACATGCACATTATTAGCATGATGCAGCAATTGAACCACAACGTGGGAACAGGGGTGTCTCCGAGATATTTGACGGAACTGTAGAAGGGGGCCCTTCCGTTATGGCTTTGCGGCGGCAGATAAATGTACCCGGCCTGTGGAAGGATATGGATACCCGATATCCGGCAAAGTTTTCCTGAGTAGGGCCCTGCAACTGTCTCTTCAAGGAATCTGTTGCAGCTGTGCTTCCTGAGGGACAGCAGCTTGTCCATCCCGTGCTCCCCTGCGTATGTTGAAATTATCCTGTCAATGGCCATATTGCACTTGTGCCCGTAGTCTGAAAGCAGATCGGCCGCGTTGCCGATGAACCTGTCGAGGATGCCGTATGTTTCAAATGTGAAAGTCGCCGGCGAGAGTCCGGCCGCCTGTTCCGGCAGCGGCAGCATGTATATCCCCGAAACCAGGTTAAGGCCTTCCCTTACTATCCCGATATCTTCCGCCGAAAGCGGGATGCCGTTTTCGAGATCATCCCGCAAGGTTTCAAGCCTGCCCTGTACTTCATCCAAGTGTACGTCCCGGTAGTACTGGGCGCTGAATTTCTCTTTTTCCCAGTCGAAAATCATGGATTCATAGCTGTTGTCGGCAAAAGACGAGACCGCCAGTGCCTCAAATGCCCATCTTGAAGGAATCAGGTCTCCTGCGACGGGGACGTTTCCTGTCCTTGAATCGGGGGTGAGGTCCTCGAACTTTACGACCAGGCCGCAGAGCAGAATCTGTGGAATCAGAAGCAGCGGGATGGTGATGTATATCGATACAATGGATTTGAGGGTTTGTGAAAGTACAAGTCCGGTAAGTGATGACAGGAATGATGACAGGAAGAGGATAATCCAATAAATCAGGAACATGCCATTTATACCCATTATAATGTTGCCTGTGACTGTATACAGGAATGTTTGGGCGGCCGAGACGCCCGCCACGAAAATGATTTTGGACCACAGATAACTGGAGCGGCTGAGTCCGACGAATTTTTCCCTTTTCAGGAGAGCCCTGTCCTTGAAAATCTCTTCGGCACTGGCTATCATCCCTGTGAATATTGCAACAATGACAGACATGAAGAGATAGGATACGAAATTCTTGTTTTCCATGAGGGAGTAAGTCTCTCCGGGAGGGGTGTACCGCGTAAGCAGGGAAACGACTGCCGCCAGGAACGGGGCGGACAGCAAGGTTATGAACAGGTATTGCACGTCCGCCATTTTAGTCCTGATATTCCGTTTCAGGAAAAGCAGGCACTGGGCGGCCGCCGAAGGTTTTCTCTGCCCGGACCCGGGCAGGTCCTCTACAATGGCGTGGCGGTCGGCTTCCGTGTTGCTTTCAAGGTACTTGCGGTGCCATTCCCGTGGGGTCACTTTCCGTATGGAAGTAATGTGACCGCTGTCATCCAGGACTTTCTCATCGAGGATATTAAGGATTATTTCAGGGTTGACGTTCCCGCACAGAGAACAGGCGCTGATTTCTGCGTCCGCATAATTGGCCGCTTTCTTGAAATAGGTTATGGCCTCAATCGGGTTTCCGTCATATACCGGGTAGCCTCCCTTGTCGAGTATCCACAGTCTGTCGAAGAGTTTGAAGATGTCGGATGAGGGCTGGTGTATGTTGACTATTATAAGTTTGCCCTTATATGTCTGCTCCTTCAGAAGGTTCATTACCGTCTCCGAATCCGAGGACGACAGGCCTGAAGTAGGCTCATCGATGAAAATGATTCCGGGATCCCGCAGCAGTTCGAGAGCGATATTCACCCTTTTTCGTTGTCCGCCCGATATGACTTTATTTATGGGGGAGCCCACACGCAGGTCCCTTGTCCCTTCCAGCCCGAGTTCCGCGAGCAGCCCTGAAACCCTGGCGCCGGCTTCTTCATCGGATATTCCCCTGAAGCACAGCTTTGCTGCATAGAAAAGGTTTTCATAGACGGTAAGTTCCTCTATGAGCAGATCGTCCTGCGGGACAAAGCCGATAATGTCCCTTACCCCCTTTTCGGAAATATCGTGGCCGTTGACGGTGATACTTCCCTGCTGCGGCCTTATGCTGCCGTTTAAAATGGACAGTAGGGTGGTTTTTCCCGTCCCGCTCGAACCCATGATGGCAACTAACTGTCCGCTCTGCAGGGTGAAGGACATGCCGTGTATGCCGTTGGAACTGTTCCGGAAGGAAAATTCTATATTTCTCCCGGCAAGTACCGTCATGTCTTTTTTCCCGGAACCGCCGTAAAGGGAAAGGATGGAACTGTAGTAGACGGGGGAGGAATACCTGCTTTTGAGAACGCTGCTCTGCTGCCATACCATAAATGCCCCATGGAGTACGGGAATGTCGTCCATGGTTACTGTCTCAGGCCCGTTATAGCTGAACAGCAGTTTGTTGAAATCTCTCAACAGAATTGTTCTCAATTCCCCGTCAAGGCCTTCGTGCTCGACTGTAAGTACGTTGGCATTTGTCTTTCCGGAGACATAGCAGACGAAGTCTTCGAATATGTTCCCTGGGATATTGAACAGATCCGCCACTTTCCGGAATATGGCGAGATTTTCCGCTGAAATGGACTTTCCTTCTTCAGTTCCCGGAGTGGGGTCGCAGAACTCCATGAACCTTAGAAGCATTAATATCTGCTCTTCCTTCCTTATCTTATGCAGGAGTTTGGAGCAGATATTCTCTATTATCACGTCTTTGTCCAGATCCGGGGACTCATCGTAGTAGTCCCTCAGATCTGAGTACAAAGGCAGATAGTCATCTATTTTCCTGACTCCGAAATGCCTTGCCAGGTAGCCGGACAATATCTCGAGGCTTCTTTGCCTGTCGGTATTGTTCAGTGTACCGAAAAGGGCAAAAAGGTTCAGCAGCCCGGAGAGCAGGGTGTCATTCATTTATTCGGCTCTTACTTCGAGAGTAAGGGTTTCCGTATATCCGTCCGCGTAAGTCAGGCGGGCCTCTACGGTATGGCTGCCCGGCGTAAGTATTACGGAACCGCCGCTGCAGGGCTGCCCGTCCATGAACCACTCTACCTTGTCCGGCGGGTTAAGGCTCGGGTTAAGGGTGAGCGCGAACTCTTCCGAGGCCGAATATACGGTCTTGGGACTGGCGATGGTGTTTATGCCGAGGCTGTACAGCTCGCCTTGCGGATTGGAAAGCACTACTCCTATTATATTGTTGGCGTCGAATGTCTCCGAATAGTCCTTCCAGGCCCCTCCGGTATAAATATACATTCCGCCCTCTACGGCGGGTCCGTCATCCACACCGATAGGATAACCTGTATCGGAGCCGCCGATATAGTACCCTATGTACATGTCCTCACCGGGACGGACTGTCAGGTTCGCATCGCTTATGTCTACGGTAGTTATCGAGCCGAAGCCGTATTCGCCCGTTTCGAGCTTTCTGTCAAGAGGCCTTTCTTTCCCGAAGTCGACGGTGACTCCTGCTTCGGTGGCAGAATTGCCCTGTGCAAGGAACGAGACGGACACGAGTTTATATCCTTCGTATTCCGCTATTTCGTCAGCCGTAAAGCGTATGCCTGCATGTATGGTGCCTTGGCTGTCCTTGCCGTAGCCGATGGTTGCACCGGAGTAGTCTCCGTATTTTGAAAGCGATATCCCCCTTGTCATGGCATCTTCCTCCAGTGTAATGTCGAGGTCTATGCCTCCGGATTCAAGGGTGAAAGTGTTTATGTATGTTTCGTAGCCGGGAGATGCGACCGTTATTGAGAACTCCGTAAACGGGGCGTCGGTCACATCAATGGTGAATCTGCCGTTGCTTCCGGTAGTCGTGCTGTATGATTCCGATTCTTCCACGACGGACAGCATGCGTATTCCGTTTGCCGAGGCATTGGATGAAGCTTCGGCAAGGGTTACCGAGGCGTCTTTCACGGGGTCTCCGGATCCGGTCCGAACCGTACCGGTTACCGACCTTGTACCGTCATCATCCATGGTAAGGGTGAGTACAACTGTCTGGCCGTTCTCCCTGATATTGGTAATGTCGTATCCTGTAGGCTTTTTGTCCCAGCCCACGGCGGCAGGGTCGCTGTTGGCGGTAAATTCGTCATTCCCGCTTTTCCCCGGGAAGAAGAGGTAGCCGCTGTCAAAGTAGCCGAAATACGGGTCGGCTTCCACAAGGTCGAAACATTCATGGTTGCCGTAGGCGTTGATGCTGTTGTAGTATTCCCACTGATCCCACAGCATGCGGGCAGTAAGGCCGTTCCCGACATAATTGTCCGACTTGTCTACGTGGTATATTATGAGTCCGTGGCAGTCATTCCCTATATATGCGTCCCAGCCGTTGGCCTGCCTGTTTTCATATACATAGAATTCCCCGGGGTTGGAAGTGGGGGTCATGTAGGCGATATTGTTCTCGATGGGCTCAATGGTTTTTTCTCCGGAAGAGACCCATTCTTCCGGTTCATCCATCCATCCGAGCATGTTGCGTTCTATTGCGTTGAGGTACGGGGGGGTCTTTCCGTCGTTGTTGTATGAGCCGGAACACATGAGCGAAAGGTTATAGAGCGCATTCGCATAGCCGTTTGCCTCATAGTCCGTATCATAGAAATCGGGCAGTCCGACCACATGGCCGAATTCATGGCAAAACGTGCCTATGCCAGCCATGTTCCTTCCGCTGTACCCGCTGTATTCCGAAGTGCAGGCATAGGATGATATGAGTACTCCGTCCACGTAGGTGGGGTACCGGTATGAGGCATCCCACTGATGGGGCCATATACAGTCTTCACTTGCCCCTTCCGCCTCGTTGTGCCCTGCGAAGAAGAAGAATATATTGTCGATTTTGCCGTCCCCGTCTATATCATATTGCGAAAAGTCCACTTCGCTGTCGACAAGCTTGCATGCTTCGGTGAGCAGGTAGTCGGCCTTTTCGTTGGGGTCGCTGTTCCCTCCGTAGTATGAATAGCTCCTGGACACCTTTACGGGGCCTACTACTTCAAATTCAGGCTCGAATATGTTGTGGGAGTTTTCGCTGTAATAATCGAAAGCCGAGCCTGTCCCTCCGTTTTCGGAGTAACCCGGCTGATTCAGCAGGTTGTAGAAAGCCTGGTGAGCCGACGGTACGGTAAATTCAAGGTCGCTGAATTCAATCAGCATTACAAGGAATTTCTTTTTGCCGGTAGACATGAAATAGTCGTCCCCGGCAGCCCTGGAAGACCTTTGTCTCATCCTCATTTTGGCTGCGCTTATGGCTGTAGCGGGCGGCATTACGCTGGATGAGGCTGAAGCGGTTACGAAAGAGCCGGTCACCTTTCTGCCGCTTACGGTTTTCGTTCCGTCCGCGTTGAATGTGGCATAATAATAAAAGCCGTCGCTGCCTTTGGCTACCAGCTGTCCCCCGGCCGTTGTCCAGTGGAGGAATTCGTCCCCGTGCAGCTGTATGGTTATTGTACTTCCGTCAGGCTGGGTGACGGTTATCGGATAAGGGTAGGCTCTCACGGCCCTGGCAGGGGCTGCCCACGCACAAAGCAGGATTATTGAGAGTATGATTGTAAAAAATGATTTCAGTCGCATCTTCAGGTCAGTTTAGTTTAACTATAAGTCCGTAATTGTTCTTGTCGTCATGCATCCATGCGAGACTTCCGTCAGTCTTGATGACAGTCATGTCGATGGTTGTATTATTCCCGATGCCCGGGCCGACATTCTGGAGGATGAGCAGGCTTACGTTCTGTGCTTCCTTTATCCCGGCGGGAATGCCGTCCGCTATGAAGTATCTGAGCCCGGTATTTTCTATTACTCCGAATTTTCCCGTACCGTCCGTGTGGCTCCCGCTCAGGTATTGGCAGGTGTAGCTTTGGTACACGAAGTTGCCGTTTCCGTCACCTGTATTGTAGAAGCCGGGTACTTGGGAGGATGTGAACGTCTCGTATGGATCGGCGTTTGATTTGCCCTGCAGTACCCTGAGGGTATCGGACCTGTCGCCGTTTTCAAAAATGACGAACCCTTCGCGGCCGGCCCCGCTTGCATCGGCAGCGGCGGTAAACCATTCTCTTGTGGTATACTCGTCATCGGTAGACTCCGGTTCGCCCCTTGTAATCCAGGATGATTCACCGGAAACGGTAACAGTGTAGGGACCTCCGGAGGTCACGTCAACGAAGAACGAACCTCCGTCAGAGGGCACTTCAACGCTCTCCGACGAAAGTTCCAGTTCGTTTTCCGGAACGACCACTCTTTCCTGGCATGCGTACAGGGCGAGGGCCGTTGCGGTTATGGAAAGTAATTTCAAAAGGTATTTCATATGCTTTTATATTTGATTTATTTAACTGTCGGTACCAGATTGCGGTCTCCGTAGCCGTTGTCCACGCGGGCTACGAAAGGCCAGTATTTGTGTTCGCGCAGCCATTCCAGGGGATAGGCCGCCTGCTCCCTGCCGTAAGGATGGCCCCAGCTGTCCGAGCATACTTCTTCAGCCGTGTGGGGGGCCATCTTGACCACATTGTCGTCTTTGTCGGCTTTCCCTTCGCGAATTGCCTCGCACTCTCTCTTTATGGATACAAGTGCGTCTATGAAGCGGTCGAGCTCTTCGAGGGACTCGCTTTCGGTAGGCTCTACCATGAGTGTCTCATGTACCGGGAAAGAGAGTGTGGGAGCGTGGAATCCGTAGTCCATCAGGCGTTTTGCAATATCGGTCGCATCTACGCCGTAGTCCGCCTTGAAGTTCTGCAGGTCGACTATGCACTCGTGCGCGACTCTTCCTGTAGCTCCCGTATAATATATCTTGAACTCTTTGGATAGCCTTGTGGCCATGTAGTTGGCATTAAGGATGGCCATTTCCGTCGACCTGCGGAGCCCTTCTTCACCGAGCAGCCTGATATAGGCGTGGGTGATGGGTGCGAGCAGCGGGCTTCCGTAAGGTGCCGACGATACGGCCGTAACCCCTTCTCCGCCGCATTCGGGGACAATGGGATGCCCGGGGACATACGGAGCCAGGTGCTCTGCCACGCAGATTGCGCCGACTCCCGGCCCTCCCCCGCCGTGGGGCATGGCGAATGTCTTATGGAGATTGAGGTGGCAAAGGTCTGCTCCGATATATCCGGGGTTGGTTATCCCTACCTGTCCGTTCATATTGGCACCGTCCATGTAGACCTGTCCCCCGTTCTTATGGATTATATCGCATATTTCCTTGATCTTTACTTCGAAGACTCCGTGGGTGGACGGGTAGGTGATCATTATTCCGGCGAGGGTGTCCCTGTTCGCTTCGGCCTTTTCCCTCAGCTCGTCCACATTTATGTTCCCGTATTCGTCGCATCCTACAAGTACTATGCTGAAACCGGCCATTGCGGCACTTGCAGGGTTTGTACCGTGCGCGGATGTCGGGATTATTACAGTGTTGCGGCTGCCGTTACCGGTGGCTTCGAGATAACCCCTGATGGTCATGAGGCCTGCATATTCCCCGGCCGCTCCGGAATTTGGCTGGAGCGAACAGCGGGCGAATCCGGTAATGGTGCACAGGTCCGCTTCAAGCTCTTCGAGAATCTGTCTGTAACCTTCCGTCTGGTCGGCAGGTGCGAATGGATGGACATCGGTCAGCTCGGACCAGCTCAGAGGCATCATTTCTGCAGCCGCATTCAGTTTCATTGTACAGGAACCGAGGGGTATCATGGAGTGGTCCAGTGCAATATCCCTGCGTTCGAGCTTTTTGATGTACCTCATCATCTCCGTTTCAGAATGATAGGAGTTGAATACCTTTTCGGTGAGTATCGGGGTGCTTCTCTTCATGAAAATGCCTTCCCCGACATCCCCTGCGCATTCCGTACATGTCCCGAAAATACCGGCGATAACAGCTTCCTCCCTGTCATCCGACAGCTCATCGAAGGAAATCTGTACGCATTCGGGGCAGGGATAGTAGAAATTGAATCCTGCCTTTTCGGCTTTTTCCCGTATCATGGCCGCATTGACACCGGTGATGCGTATAGTGTCGAAGAAGTTGTCGGCAGCGAGCGAATAGCCGGCCTTTTTAAGGGCGGACGCCATAGAGTGCGCGTGCCTGTATGCGTTCAAGGCTATCTCCCGGATTCCGGCAGGGCCGTGGTATGCGGCATACATTCCTGACATTACGGCCATCAGGGCGGTGGCGGTACATATGTTTGAAGTAGCTTTCTCTCTCTTTATATGCTGTTCGCGTGTCTGCAGGGCAAGGCGGAAAGCCTGTTTGCCGAGGCGGTCCACCGAGACCCCGATTATTCTTCCGGGGATATTCCTCTTGTACTGGTCGCGGGTGGCCATCCATCCTGCGGTAGGTCCGCCGAAGCCCATTCCCAACCCGAATCTCTGGGCGGTGCCTACGGCGGCATCGGCGCCCCAGGATGCGGGCTCTTCCAGGATTGCAAGGGCGAGCAGGTCGCAGTGCGCCGCAATCAGGATACCTTTTTCATGGGCGCCCTTGCAGAATTCCCTGTAGTCCCTTACTTCCCCGTTGCATGCGGGATATTGCAGCAATGCCCCGTAGCACATGGAATCGAAGCCGTTTGAGGCAAATTCCCTGAAATCGCCGGTTACGAGTTTTATACCCAGTCCCCTGGCCCTTGTCCTGATTACCGAAAGGACCTGCGGGAAGATGTTGCTGTCAACGAAGAAAATATTTTTCCCTGCCTTTACCGCCTCGCGCGGGCGTACTTCGTAGAACATCCTCATCGCCTCGGCCGCAGCCGTAGCGTCATCGAGCATGGAACAGTTTGACATGGGGAATCCGCTCAGGGAGGAAACCATGGTCTGGAAATTGATCAGGGCCTCAAGCCTGCCCTGGGATATTTCCGCCTGGTACGGGGTATAGGACGTGTACCATCCGGGACTTTCGAAAATATTCCTTGTTATTACCGGAAGCTGGGCCGTCCCGTAAAAACCGAGGCCTATCATTGACCTGAAATGTTTGTTTTTTGAGGCGACTGCCTTGATGCTTTCGAGGTAGCCGTGCTCGCTCATCCCTTTGTCGAGCTTCAGGTGCTCTGGCAGGATGATGTCGGAAGGAATGGTCTGTTTTATCAGTTCTTCCATGGACTTTACCCCTATCGTCTCCAGCATGTATTGAATCTGGGACTGCCTGGGGCCGATATGTCTGTCTGCGAAGTCGGTTGGCATTGTATTTATTTTAAATGTTTATATATGATTCAAAACCCCAAAATTATAAATTTTATTCAATATCTCCATCTTTCTATATCGAGCCTCAGGAATATGAACAGCATGATTGTGAATGTAAGGAATGACGAGCCTCCGTAACTTATGAACGGAAGCGGTATCCCGACTACCGGCATTATGCCTATGGTCATACCTATGTTTATGAAAACGTGTACAAACAGATATGAGGCCAGCGAGTAGCCGTAGATTCTTACAAACTTGTCCCTTTGCTTTTCGGCAGTGACCGCGATTCCGCTGATCAGGATAAAATACAGGGATAGTGTAAGTGCCGAACCAAGAAATCCCCACTCTTCTCCTATTGCGCAGAAAATGAAATCCGTACTCTGTTCGGGTACGAAATTGAATTTGGTCTGGGTCCCTTCGAGGAAGCCTTTGCCGGCGAACCCTCCGGAGCCTATTGCTATTTTTGACTGGTTCACATTGTAGCCTGCGCCCTTGAGGTCTTGCGTAATGCCGAGCAGGTTTTCTATCCTGTCGCGGTGGTGCTCCTTGAGCACATTCCTGAAAATAAAGTCTACGGAAAAGATAAGGGCTACCGAGACTGCCATTGTTGCCAGAAAAGTGCCCCAGTACCGGATTTTCCGCCTGTATCCCCTGACGATAAACAGCATCAGGAACGGGACGGATATTATGAGCAGCCAGTATTCGGGGGCAATGCCTGCCACCGGTTTCATGAAGCCGGTATCCAGCAGTTCAGGCAGAAACGCCGCCGCGGTTATGAATGCGCCGTAATAAAGGAAATATCTTGTGAAGTGCCCGGATGTGGCGGCCCTCATTATTCCGAACATTCCGACGGCAACAAGCACCGATACGAAGGGGGAATATTTTAAGGTACAGATAAAGAGAAGTATGACTGCCCCGATGAATGCAATGACCCATCCGCTCATCCCTTCCCGGTAAAACATGAATATGAGCCCGCAGTATACCAGCAGGGTACCGAATTCCGGCTCAATGGAGATCAGCAGGGCAGGGACGAGGATTACACCGGCGGCTTTTGCAAAATCCCTGGCGGAGGACAGCCTGAAACCGTATCTGCTCATTGTGACGGCAAGACATATTGCCGTGGTGATCTTGGAGAATTCCGCAGGCTGGATTCCGAAACCGCCCCAGATGGGAAGCCAGGACCTGGAACCGTTCACCTCCTTGCCAGCAATCAGTACTGCTATCAGGCTCAGGACGGCGACGGCATAGAACCACCATGACAGCTCTATGTACACTTTCGGATTTATCACGAACAGTATCAGAAGCGCGGCTATTACGCCCGCCCCTATCCAGACTAACTGGACCCCGCTCTGGTTGGCAAGGGAGAAGATTCCGGCCGACTCCGCATTGAATGTGGAAGCGTAAATGTTTATCCACCCGAAAAGCGTAAGCGCGAGGTAACAAATTATAAGCAGCCAGTTCAGTTTTCTGTATATCCGGACAGAGGGACTCATTGCCTGTCTTTTTTTGGTGGAACATAGTCTTCGCTTGCCGGCACCTTGTGGAGCAGGCTGGCGGAGGTTATATAGTCTTCAAGGTATTTCCTCCCGGGGGAGATTTCTCCCGTGAGATACATCTCTACGAGCAGCGAGGCCACGGGGGCGGCCCACGCGGCCCCGAACCCGGCGTTCTCCAGATATACCGCGACGGCTATCCGAGGTTCGTCTTTCGGGGCGAAACAGATGAATATCGAGTGCTCGTCCCCGTGCGGGTTCTCCGCTGTCCCCGTTTTCCCGCAGATTTCGAGTCCGTCCACGGCAGCTACGGTCGCCGTAGCCCCCTGTCCGTATGGAGTATTGACAGCCTTGTACATTCCCTCGATTACAGGGGCGAAGCAGGATGTGTCTATCAGGGTATAGTGCCTCTCCGAGTAGGCGGCGTCGATGGAATCGTTTCCGTACGACCTGACTATATGCGGGACAATGTAATATCCGCGGTTGGCTATTATTGCGGCCAGATTGGCCAGGTGCAGCGGGGTGCAGCCCAACTCTCCCTGCCCTATGGAGAGCGATACGGGCGTGAGGGAACTCCAGTGCCCGCGTCCGTAGATTCTGTCGTATGTTCCGGAAGATGGTACGGAACCGCTCTGCTCCGAAGGGAAATCGCTGCCCAGCTTCCGGCCGAAGCCGAAACTTTCCACATATTCCGCCCACTTGTCCATGGCTTCCGCCACCGAACCGTATGCCGGATTATCGAGGATGTCCCTGAAAAGTTCGCAGTAGTATGCGTTGCAGGACATCATTATGGACTCTACGAAGTCTATCGGTGACTTGTGGGGATGGCATCCTACTTTCAGACCCTGGGAATAATATCCGTCATGGCATTCGTGCCGGGTATTCCTGTCGGCTACGCCTTCCTGAAGGCCTATCAGGGCGTTTACCAGCTTGAACACCGAGCCGGGCGGCTGTGCGGACATTACCGCCCTGTTGAACATGGGTTTGAACGGGTCTGAGGCTATTTCCTTGAAATGTATGTTGATATCGGCAAGAACCGACGGGCTTATGCCCGGTGCCGACACCATTGCGAGTATTTCCCCGGTCGGCGGCTCTATAGCTATGATTGAGCCTACCTTATTCTGCATGAGCGTTTCCCCGTAGCTTTGCAGTCCGGCATCTATTGTCGATACTACGTTTCTGCCGGGAACGGCCTTTTTGTCGAATTCCCCGTTGCGGTACGGAGACTGAATTACATTGCGGGCGTCCCTGAGAAAGATGCTGTATCCCTTTTCCCCCCTGAGCATATTCTCGCATGTTTCCTCAAGGCCGGTGCGCCCCACGTAGTCTCCCGGCGAATAGTCGGGGTGCTTTTCAAGAAAATCCCTGTCAACCTCGTTTACATATCCCAGCAGGTTGCCTCCCGCATTATACGGATACTGCCTTACGGTCCTGGGCACGCCATGGAATCCCGGGAACTTGTGGGCCTGCTCCATGAAGTGGCTGTACTGCTCATTGCTTACCTGCTTGAGGAAAGTCAGGCTCTGGTAGCCTATCCTTGTCCGGTATTTGCGGTAGTACCTGAAATCTTCCCTTACTTTCTCGACAGGGAGGGAAAACGTCCTGCAAAGCGCAGCCGTATCGAATTCCTTTACATCGTAAGGCGTAACTATGATGTCATGGGTGTTCCTGTTCCCTACAAGGACCCTGCCGTTCCTGTCTAATATAAGGCCCCGGGCGGGATATCTGGTCTGGTATCTGAGCGCATTGTTGTTTGCGCTGATCTTGTAACTGTTGTCGACGAGCTGCAGGAAAACGAGCTGGGCGGCGAGTACGGCAAATGCAACGGCCATACCGGCGATAAGGACCCACATCCTTTCTTTTCCTTCACCTGTTTTCATGACGGTCTTCTCCTGTTTCCGCCTAAGGAAGCGAGGGCGACAGCTATGGCGGTATTGACCGCCCATGAAACCAGTATCTTGGGAATATTGACCGAAGCAGGCTCAATGCCCATGGAGTCGAGCAGGACATATACTGTGATGAAAATCAGGATGAATATCGCCGTATATGCGGAGAACCCAAGATAGCCTATCGCTCTCGGCGAGGGCCTTTCCTCTTTTTCGAATATATCCTTGTTGGTGGTTATCGCTATCAGGGGTTTTCTGAAATAGGCCGCGGCTGTCAGTGCGGCGGCGTTGAGGCCGAGAACACCGCCTCCGGCAGCATCTGCCGCAAGACCAGTGGCAAAGGCGATAATGATGGTCGGGATTGTCCTGAACCTGTATGGCAGTGACAGTACAATAACAGGGAAGACGGCCGCATATAAATACAGCCCGATATGTATACTGTTGTCTATCAGTGCTTGAGCCAACAGGAGCAGTATCGCCGTGACTATGTGTTGTCCGGATATTCTCATTTTCCGCCCGTTTTTTCCGTTTCCGTTCCGGGTTCTGTAAGTTCCCGGATGTCTTCCTTATCCCTTAATGTTACCGCGTAGACATGCCTTATTTTGGAAAAGTCTTCGAAAAGCTGCACGGTAAGGTCGTAGTTTATGCCGTCGACGTTGTCCCTGGAGACAATCGTGCCTATCATTATTCCTGCAGGATAGATAAGCGAGTACCCGCTTGTCTCCACCGTGTCCCCTTCATTTACCGCCGTATGGAGCGGGATGTCGTGCAGTATGGCCCTATCCGGCCTTTTCCCGTCCCATCGCAGCGTCCCGAATGTACCGTTTCTCCGGAGTACGGCACTTACCATATTGTCAGTGTCGAGCAACGACACGACTTTTGAATAGTGCTTTCCGGCATTGATTACGTATCCGATGACGCCCCTGCCGGTGACAACTCCCATGTCCTGTTCGATACCGTCTTCTGTCCCCTTGTTTATAATGAGATAGTTGTGAAGCCTGTCAGTGCTGTTGGACACCACTTCGGCGGCCGTGTACTCCACCGGGGCTGGCATGCTGTCCGCCAAGTTGCGGGCGTATGACGCCGTATCGGCCTTCCATAGTGAAATCTGCTCACGGAGCATGGAGACTTCTCCGTAGAGCCTGCCATTCTCTTCCGCAAGCCTCCTGTTGGCCTGCTTGAGGGAAAAATATCCGCTTATCCCGTTTATGGTTTTTCCTGTCCATGCCGAAACGGCGCCGGCCGCCTCCATAAGCTTGAGCCTTTGAATGTCACCGTTGTTTACAATGAGCAGTACGGCAGCCGCTTCAAGGGCGAGGAATACGGAGAAAGTCAGGAGATACTTTAAAAAGGAATTGCGGTTGTCCATCGGTTATCTCAGCAGGAACGGGTATTTTGAAGGACTTCTGAGAGCAATGCTCGTGCCCCTTGCAACAGCGCGCAGAGGGTCTTCCGCCACATGGAACGGGATATTGATTTTCTCATAAAGCCTTTTGTCGAGTCCCCTTAGCAGTGCGCCGCCTCCCGTAAGGAATATGCCTTTCTCTACAATGTCCTGATACAGCTCGGGAGGGGTCTGTTCGAGAACCGACAGTACTGCGGCCTCTATTTTTACGATCGACTTGTCCAGGCAGTGGGCTATTTCCTGGCTGGTCACCGCTATCTCCACAGGGTGCGCCGTCATCAGGTTGGGGCCCCTTACTATAAACGGCTCGGGGGTTACTTCCAGCTCGGGGAGGGCGGCCCCTATGCGTATTTTTATTTCTTCGGAAGTGAGTTCACCCACTTTGATATTGTGCTGCTGTCGCATATACTGCTGTATCTCGGAAGTGAACACGTCTCCGGCTACCCTTATGGACTGGTATGTGACTATGCCCCCGAGTGAAATGACCGCGATTTCCGTCGTGCCCCCCCCTATGTCCACAACCATGTTGCCGGTAGGGGCTTCCACATCGAGCCCTATGCCCATTGCCGCCGCCATCGGCTCGTATATCATATATATGTCGCGCCCACCTGCATGTTCGGAAGAGTCGCGTACGGCGCGTATCTCGACCTCCGTACTTCCCTTGGGGATGCAGACCACCATCTTCAGGTTGGGGGTAAAGAACGAGCGTTTGTAGTTAATCATTTTGACAAAGCCCCTTATCATCTGTTCGGCCGCGTTGAAGTCGGCTATGACGCCGTCCCTGAGCGGCCTTATCGTCCTTATGTTGGGATGGGTCTTTTCGTGCATGAGCCTTGCCTTCTGTCCGAAGGCGATAGGTTTTCCGGTGCTCTGGTCGAATGCGATGATGGACGGTTCGTCTACGACTATTTTGTCATCCATCAGGATTACCGTATTGGCGGTTCCGAGGTCTATAGCCAGTTCCTGGGTGAGAAAAGAGAATGCCATAATTATGTGATAATTGTTCGTGTCAGTGTTTGAAGTGTCTTATGCCTGTCGTTACCATGGCTATCCCATGTTCGTTGCAGTAGTCGGTGCTTTCTGCGTCCCTTATGGAGCCGCCGGGTTGTATTACGGCTGTAATACCTTCATTGTGCGCTATTTCAACGCAGTCTTTGAACGGGAAGAAAGCGTCGGAGGCCATTACTGCCCCGTGGAGGTCGAAGTGGAAGCCCTTTGCTTTTTCCACGGCCTGCTTCAAGGCGTCCACCCTTGAGGTCTGGCCGACTCCCGAAGCAAGCAGCCGGCCGTCCCTGGCAAGCACAATGGCGTTGGATTTGGAATGCTTGACAAGGATATTGGCAAAAAGCAGATCCCTGATCTGCCCCGCGTCGGGCGCCTTCAGCGTTACTGCCTTCAGGTCTTCCGGCTGTTCCTTTCCGCAGTCCCTGTCCTGTACGAGGGCGCCGGTAAGGAGCGAGCGGAATTTCCTTCCGGCGGGCACGGCGCCTGCGGTTTTCAGGATGATGCGGTTTTTCTTTGAACACAGGATGTCGAGTGCCTCTCTGTCATAGTCGGGGGCTATTATGACTTCGAAAAATATTTTGCCTATTTCTTCTGCCGTACCGGCGTCCACTTTCCTGTTCGTCACTATAACGCCTCCGAATGCCGATACCGGGTCGCATTCGAGGGCTGTCCTCCAGGCTTCCGTAAGGTTCTCCCTTACGGCACACCCGCAGGCGTTGTTGTGTTTTATGATGGCTACGGCCGTTTCCTCGAAGTCCGATATAAGCTCGATTGCGGCTTCGACATCGAGAAGGTTGTTGTATGATATTTCCTTTCCGTGCAGTTGGACAGGCAGCGATTCCGGGGAACCGAAATACAGCGCTTTCTGGTGCGGGTTTTCTCCATATCTGAGATGTACGGGACTTTCCATGCTTGCGGTAAACGCCGGGATATGCTCTGTCCTGTTGAAATACTGGAAAATCATCGTGTCATAATGCGAACTGGTCAGGAACGCGGCAGCCGCGAAATTCCTCCTGTCGGTTATGTCGGTCATGCCCCTCTTTTCCCTGAGCAGGTCTGTCAGCATGCCGTATCTTTCTTTCCCTGAAACGATAAGTACATCGTTGAAGTTTTTGGCGGCCGCCCTTATGAGGGAAATGCCGCCGATATCTATTTTTTCTATTATTTCACTTTCAGGGGCGCCCTTGCTTACATATTCCTCGAAGGGATACAAATCGACTATTACCAGGTCTATTCCACCTATCCCGTATTTCCTGCATTCGTCTATATCCTGAGCGTTGTCCCTGCGGAAAAGTATGCCGCCCATGACGGCAGGGTGCAGGGTCTTGACACGCCCTCCGAATATCGACGGGAATCCTGTCAGGCTCTCAACAGCTGTAACAGGAATGTTATGCTCTCTCAGGTATGATTGCGTCCCGCCTGTGGACAGAATCTCTATCCCTAAAGAAATCAGTTCATTTGCTATCTCCAGTATATGGTCTTTGTGATAAACGGAAATCAGGGCTCGCCGGATTTTCCTCGGGCTTGTGTCGGCAGATGTGTTAACCATTTTGTTATTTGTTGTGTTCAGACTGTAAAAATAGTAATAAATATGTTAGAAAAGACTACATTTGTGAAAAAAATCAGCCGGTATGGAAAGAAGACCATGTTATGTCATTATACCCGCAGGGGGAAGCGGCAGCAGAATGGGAGGGGATGTGCCCAAGCAGATGCGGGATCTGTGCGGCAGGCCTGTATTGAGAAGAACGGTGGAACTGTTTGCCTCACTGCCTTTTAATGTCGGTGTGATAATAGCGGTCAGCCCGTCGATGAGGGAGTTGTGGAAGCAGTACTGCAGGCGGGAAAATTTTGTTTTCAGGCATATTCTTGTTACCGGCGGGCTGACCCGTTTCCATTCCGTGAAGAATGCCCTCGACCATGTGCCGGACGGGGCATCCGTGGCCGTGCATGATGCCGTCAGGCCCTTGGTATCCGTAGACATGCTGTTGTCCTTGTTTGATCTCGGGATGCGGTATCCGGCAGTTGTACCTGTTGTCGAGGTGCCGGATTCGGTAAGGCGCATTTCCGGCAGCTCTTCCGTGACGGTGGACAGGGCCGGGCTGGTTACCGTGCAGACTCCGCAGGTATTCCATTCGGAAATCCTCAAGGCGGCATACTGCCAGCCGTACGACCCGGCATTTACGGATGACGCATCAGTGGTGGAAAGGTATGGCGTACCCCTGCATTTCACCCCGGGCGAACGCACCAATATCAAACTTACTTTCCCGTCCGATATTGAGTTCGCGTCCCGGCTTCTCCAGGCTCTTTAGCCTATCTGCATGATTGTAGAGAAGCCTGTCATGTCGAAAATCTCCTTGATTTCGGGCTTGAGGTTCCTTATTGTCATTTTTCCGTTTCTTGTATTTACGCTTTTCTGGAGTATCAGGAAAAGCCGCAGCCCTGAACTGGATATGTAGTCGAGCTTGCTGCAGTCTAAGGTAATGTCCGGATTTTCCCCCGAAAGCATAGGCTGCATCTTCTGTTCGAATTCTTCGGAATTTGTGGCGTCCAGCCTGCCTGTGACGGCGGCCATGGTCTTGTTGGATTCGGTTGTTATGACAAGTTCCATATTCATGATATTCTTTTGCCGAGGGTCAATATGTTTTTCCCGTCAGTGCGCATGTACGAGACGGTATCCATTATTTTTCTTACTATATGTATACCGAGCCCTCCTATCCTGCGTTGTTCCGCCGGAAGGTCTATGTCGGCCTCTTTTTTGTCCGTAGGGTCGAAAGGTATGCCGGTATCGGTTATTCTGAAGGACAGTACTCCGTTGTCAAGGCAGGCGGATATGATGATTTCCCCTTCCGTATTCTTGGGGTAGGCGTAGAAAATGATATTGGCTACGGCTTCTTCCATTGCAAGTCCTATGTTCATGGCTGTGTTTTTACCGGCGCCGCCTTCCCTGCAGAGGCTTTCCACGAAACAGGAAAGCCGGCGGAGTTCTCCCACATTGTTCCTTAACGTTATGTTTTTTCTGCATGCCATGTCAGAACCATTTTGTAAAACTTACGAATCTGTGCCTGTTGTGTATGTCGTCCAGTATTTCTACTTCGCTGAACCCGCAGCCTTCTACGAGCCCGGCCACTTTCTCGGACATTGCCTCATTGATTTCGAAATAGCCCCTGCCGCCAGTCTTCAGGAGTTTTTCCGCCCATTCCGCAAGCGGCCTGTAGAATCTGAGGGGGTCGCTGTCCGGCACAAACAGGGCGGAAGCAGGCTCATATTCCAGTACATTCGCCTTCATGAATTCCTTTTCGCTTTCGAGGACGTAAGGGGGATTGGAGACAAGGATATCCAGATCTTCGATATTGGGTACGGAGCCGTTGTCTTCAGGGACGCCGGACAGTATGTCATACTGGAAAAAGACCGGGATGTTTTCTAAGGGCTGCCTGTGCTGCCCGTCTATGAATACTTTCTGGCCCATGGCCACTTCAAGCGCTTCCGGGCTGTTGTCGCAGGCGAATACGGACGACTTCGGGAAAGAGCAGGCCAGTGTATAGGCGATGCAGCCTGACCCGGTACATGCGTCCAGTATTCTCAACGAGGTGTATCCGGATTTTTTCCATTCTCCGGTTATGATCCTGCAAAGTTGCTCTGTCTCTGGGCGGGGAATAAGGACGGCTTCCGAGACATTGAATGCGTGTCCGGCAAAATCTGCATATCCGATAATATACTGGACGGGCCTGTCTTCGAGAAGTTCGTCGAGGGCTTTCAGCAGAGGCGTCTGTCCTGATTTGGGAATCGGGACGTTCTGCTCCATATAATATTCGTATTCGCTCAGGCCGAGGTAGTGTGTAAGAATCCTTATCGCAATGGCCTTTGACTCTCCGAGGGAGTAAGTGGAGGACAGGGCGTCGATGGCTTTTGTTATGAATTCTTTGCGGGTCATTTCCTGGCCTCCATTACGGATCTGAGAAAATCCTTCATTTCCATGCCTGCGGCCCTTACCATTTTGGGGACTATGCTTTCGGATGTCATGCCGGGATTCGGATTGAGTTCGAGAAAATAGATTTCCCCATTGCCGGTGACGATGAAATCCATGCGTACCAGACCGGAGCATCCGAGCCTGTTGTAGATTTTAACCGCCGTATCGGAGATTCTTCCCGCAAGTTCCCCGTCCATTTCAGCAGGGCATATTTCCCGGCTTTTGCCGAGATATTTGGCTTCGTAGTCGAAAAATTCGTTTTCGGGGATTATTTCTGTCAGCGGCAGGGCGTGTACGCCATTTCCGTCACTGTATACGCCGCAGTCTATCTCCCTGCCGGATACGGCTTTCTCGATAATCACCGTATCTCCTTCGGCAAAGGCCGACGCGATTGCCTCATCTATGTCGCATGCGTCCTTTACCTTGGTGGTCCCGAAACTCGACCCGCCGTTTGTCGGCTTTACGAATACCGGGAGTCCGAGCCTGCCGATTATGCCATCCGGACTGTATCTGTCACCCTTGCGTAAAAATATGTCATCCGCAAGGGACACCCCGGAATCCCGCAGGAAACATTTGCAGGCATATTTGTCAAAGGCTATGGCCGCACACAGTGACCGGCATCCCGTATACGGGATGCCAAGAAGTTCGAAATAGGCCTGGAGAATCCCGTTCTCACCGGGATTCCCGTGTATCATTATTAAAACATTGTCGAAAACCGTCTTTACACCTCCGGCGGTAAACGAGAAGTCGTTTTTGTCTACAGGGAAATCCCCGTAAGGGGTTACTGCCTTCCAGCAGTCTTTTTCCAACAGGACTTCGCATACCTCGTAGCCGGCATCCCTCAGCCAGGAGGCTACGCTTTTACCGCTCTGGACGGAAATCTCCGCTTCGGAGGAAAACCCGCCATAAACTACAGCTACCATATTTTAAACTTAGTTTACAATTATGTTGCACCCCGGCTTGCAGCCTGTGTTATTTAAAAATTGAAGAACGAGTCTTCTGCATCCCGGAGTTCCTCGACAGTCGCGTCATTGTCGCTGCCGTCGCAGTCCGTATTGAAGCTTATGCCGGGCGGGACAATGAACCTGTCATCCGGAGATACTCCCAACGTCCCGTCTGCATATACTTTCTGCATGAACAGCCCCCAGATGGGCAGGGCCGTATTCGCCCCCTGTCCCATTGCCATGCTGTCGAAATGAACCTGCCTGTCTTCGGCCCCGACCCACAGCCCGGCGGTGAGGGTGGGGGTGAATCCCATAAACCACCCGTCCGACTTGTCGTTCGTAGTCCCGGTCTTGCCGGCAATCTGTCCGGGAAGATTGTACCTGAACCTCAGTCTGCCTGCCGTACCTTCATTTACCACACCCTGCAGGAGATTTACCATCAGGTATGCCGTAGCTTCACTTACCGCTTCTCTTTTACGCGGGGTGAAGATGCCGAGTACATTCCCTTCCTTGTCCTCTATCCGCGTTACGAACATCGGTTCTACGTGTACTCCGCGGCTCGGGTATGTATTGTAGGCCCCTACCATCTCAAGCAGGGTGATGTCGGCAGGGCCGAGGCAGAGCGACGGGTAAGGGGCGAGATAGGACGTTATGCCCAGTTTTCTGCACATTTCCACCATGGCTTCAGGCCCGAACTGCTTTATAAGATAGGCTGAGATATTATTGCTGCTTCTGGTCAGGCCCCATTTGAGGGTTACGCTTTTGCCTATCCATTCGGCCCTGTCCTCGCTCTTGGGAGTCCATGTGGTGTCCGCAAGCACAAATGTCTGCGGCACGTTCAGCACCCTGTCGCAAGGGTAATACCCTTCCTGCATGGCCAGGGTATAGAGGAACGGCTTGATGGTGGAACCTACCTGCCTTTTGCCCTGCCTTGCATTGTCGTATTTGAAGTACCTGTAGTCAGGCCCACCCACATAGGCTTTGACGTGTCCGGTAGAAGGCTCCATGGCTATGAAGGCAGAGCGGAGGAGAGACTTGTAATATCTTATGGAGTCATCCGGAGTCATGGTTGTATCGGCATACCGGTTTTCGTTCCATGCGAATACTCTCATCCGCACTTTCCTGCCGAAGGCTTCCCTTATCTCTTTCTCGGAGGCACCTGCGCTTTTCATGTTCCTGTACCTGTCGCTCCACTTTCTTGCCTGCGCCATAAGCGTCTCGCTCAGTTCCGACGGTACTTCCCTGGCGAAAGGCCTGTTCGGATTGCCCCTGAGTTCGGAAAACAGGGCCGGCTGGAGATTTTTCCCGAGGTGTTCATCTATGGCTTCTTCGGCGTACCGCTGCATTCTGGAGTTTATCGTGGTGTATATCTTAAGCCCGTCTTTGTCAAGACTGTATTCCGATCCGTCGGGTTTGAGGTTCTTGTGTATCCAGCCGTAAAGCGGGTCCTCCTCCCACAGTGTGCTGTCTGCAATGAAATCTTCCTTGAACGTATAGTCGTCCCTGTCAGGTATGCCGGCCGTCATGTATTTCCTGAGCATGTCCCTGAAATACGGGGCTTGGCCGGAATTGTGGTCTTTCTCTTTATAATTCAGTATTATGGGTAAAGATATCAGGGAGTCAGCCTCTGCCCTCGACAGGAAGCCGTACTTGCACATCTGGTTGAGTACATGGTTTCTCCTTTCTATGGAAAGGTCGTAATTGAGTACAGGGTTGAATCTGGTAGGCTTGTTCACGACTCCTACCAGTACGGCGCTTTCCTCCGTCTTGAGCTCCCACGGCTCCTTGCCGAAATATGTATTTGAAGCAGCCTGTATCCCATAGGCATTGCTGCCGAAGAATATGGCGTTCATATACATGGCCATGATTTCGTCTTTGGTGTAATTCCTTTCGAGCTTTACGGCGGTAATCCATTCCTTGAATTTGCTTACCACCAGTTTGAACTGTGCCTGGCCGGGGAACTTCCCGCCTTCCGTGTCTCTCGGAAACAGGGTTTTTGCCAGCTGCTGCGTTATTGTACTTCCTCCTCCTCCGGAACGGGTGTGCCCGAGGAGTATGCTTTTTACACCTACCCTGACGAGACTGCGGAAGTCTATTCCGCTGTGCGAATAAAACCTGATATCCTCAGTTGCAATGGCGGCATCGACAAGGCTCGGGGCCAGATCCCGATAACCGACATGGGTCCTGTTTTCGATATGGTATGTGGACAGTACCTTGCCGTCTTCTGATATGAGTTCGGTTGCCAGATAACTTTTCGGGTTTTCAAGTTCCTCGAAAGAGGGAATCTCTGCGAAAATACCTACACACGCTATGAAAATCAGCAATATGGCAACAGGAATAAATACTATGCACCATAAGGCCGCGACAATCCTTCCCCTGGTTTTTTTCTTCATCTCTATGCTTCTAATAATGTTGCGAATTTAGATAAAATTTGGTTTTTATCTTACATTATCCTTTACTTTGCACTTTCGTTCCAATTTTGAAAGGGGATATTTATGGTTGAGAATTTGGTTATTGTCGAGTCGCCTGCAAAAGCTAAGACTATAGGGAAAATACTTGGGGACAACTATACCGTGTGCTCGAGTTTCGGGCATATCAGGGATCTTTCCAAGAAGAACCTCGGAATAGACATAGAGCATGGCTTCATTCCCGAGTACGAAATATCGCCTGACAAGAAAAAGGTAGTGGCGTCCCTGAAGGATGCGGCGGGAACGGCATCCACAGTCTGGCTTGCTTCCGATGAGGACCGTGAAGGGGAGGCGATAGCATGGCATCTGCAGGAAGTCCTGAAGCTGCCAAAGGAAAAGACCAGGAGAATCGTTTTTCACGAAATAACCAAGGACGCCATACTTAATGCCGTAAAGTCGCCAAGGGATGTGGATATGAACCTGGTTATGGCCCAGCAGGCCCGCAGGGTCATAGACCGTCTTGTGGGTTTCGAGCTTTCGCCCATTCTCTGGAAAAAAATCAAGCCGTCCCTGTCGGCCGGCCGCGTACAGTCGGTAGCTCTGCGGCTGGTCGTGGAGAGGGAAAGGGAGATAACGGCATTCCGCCCCGGAAGATATTACAGGATAGAAGGCCTGTTTTCTCCCGACGGCAAGGCCGATGTTACGGTGAAGGGAATTCTGGATACTAAGTTTGAGACAGCTGAAGAGGTCATGGACTTTCTCGGAAAGTGCAGGGATTCGGCATTTTCGATAGTATCTGCCGACAAAAAGGAGGTCATGCGCTCTCCCGCTCCGCCGTTCACAACATCCTCGCTGCAGCAGGAGGCTTCGCGCAAATGCGGCTTCTCCGTAAGCCAGACCATGGCTGTGGCCCAGCGCCTTTACGAATCCGGGCATATTACCTACATGCGTACGGACTCTACCAATCTTTCGGGACTGGCAATCGGGGCGGCCAAGGCATGGATAGAGGAAAATTACGGGAAAAAGTACCATAAGGCAAGGCAGTACAAGACCAGGGTCAAGGGAGCCCAGGAAGCCCATGAGGCGATAAGGCCTACTTTCATTTCTACAGTCGGCATTCAGGGGACGGCGGCCGAGAAAAAGCTGTACGACCTTATCTGGAAGAGGACAGTCGCTTCCCAAATGGCGCAGGCGCGCCTGGAGAAGACGGATATGGAAATAGGAGGGGACAGGATTAGCCACCTTTTCGCCGCTTCCGGAACTCAGGTGCTTTTTGACGGTTTTCTCAAACTTTATATGGAGTCTTCCGATGATGATGCGGATAATGACGATTCTGCACTGCTCCCCCCCCTGTCGGTAGGGACCGGGATGACCCGCAGGGAAATTACCGCTACTGAAAGGTACACCTCCCATCCCCCGAGATATTCAGAGGCCGCCCTGGTAAAGAGGATGGAGGAACTGGGCATAGGGAGGCCGTCTACATATGCGCCTATTATTTCTACTTTGCATCAGAGAGGGTATATAATCAGGCAGGACAGGAAGGGGGATTCCCGCAAGGTGGAGTCTTTCAAACTCGAGGGGGATGGAATAACGAGGTCTTGCATATCCGAGACGTTCGGTTCAGAGAAGGCCAGGCTCTGCCCGGAAGACATAGGCATGCTCGTGACTGATTTTCTGGAAAAGAATTTTCCGGCGATTATGGATTACGGGTTTACGGCAAAGGTAGAGGACGGTTTCGACAGGATTGCGGACGGAAAGGCCGTATGGAACAAACTGGTAGCTGATTTTTACAAGCCTTTTCACGACAAGGTGCTTTATACGGTCTCCGAGTCGGAGCATATCAAGGCCAGAAGGGTAATCGGCACTGACCCTGCATCGGGCAAGGTGGTTATAGCCAGAATGGGCCGTTTCGGCTCCATAGTGCAGCTCGGCGAGGATGACGATCCCGACAAGAAGTTTGCCGGGCTTGACAAGGGACAGCTGATCGAATCAGTGACTTTAGACCAGGCGCTGAAGCTCTTTATACTTCCGCGCAGGGTCGGGGAGTACAATGGAAAGGAAATAGTGGCCTCCAAAGGCAAATACGGCCCCTATATCAAATACGATTCCTCCTATATATCCTTAGGGAAGGGCGGGGACCCGTACGGTATCGACCTGCCTACGGCAATCCGGCTTATTGAGGAGCATTCGGCGCGTATGGCCAACCATATCGTAAGGGAATACCTGGATGGGGACTTGCAGATTCTCAACGGCCGTTTCGGCCCGTACATTAAGTATCAGGGACATAATTACAAGATTCCCAAAACAAGGAAGGCCGACGGGCTGACGGAGCAGGACTGCATGGATATTATTGCCGCCTCAAGGGGAAGGAAGAAGTAGCCACGGGCCGAAGTCTTCATTGTAATTGAAGTCTATTACCATTTCAACGCTCCCCGCGTCCCCCTCCGTATAGTTGTTGAAGAAAACGGCGTAGGTATGCCCTCCGCTTGTAAGCCAGAATTCATTGCCCCGGTGATGCTTCAGCCTGTGCTTCCATCCGTATCTGCCTATTTCGAGATACAGTTTTCCGTTTTCGGCGCTTACTACGGCGTCTCCGAACGGCCAGTCCTTTCTGTAGACACCCGTAACAGCCTCGGGTTCGGGTATTGCGCTGCTCCTTTTTACTGGTGTTACGGCTACTCTTTTTCTGGTTTTCCCCCTCTCTGAGAACCACTGGAGCAGACCTTCACGGCTCGGGTCGGAGAGGCTGTCGGGATCGGCCTGCGGGTTTATGAACAGGTCAGTTATCCTTTTCATAAGCGCCTTGCGGGCGTATTCTGACACTTCTGAGTTGCAAAGTATGACCATGCCGAGGTCGATTTCCGGTACAAAACCGCATATTCCGGTGAAGCCCCACGTGGTTCCCGTATGGTAAATCGTACTGTATTCCCCGTTGTCTTCTATGTACCAGCAGTATCCGTAATATTTCCCTGTTGTCGGGCCTTCCGAGACGGTAACTGCCCTGCCGTGCATTCTCGACATCTCTCTTTCAGATATGAGCCGTACCGAATCCGTGCATCCGTTGTTCATGTGGAACATGACCCATCTGGCCATGTCTTCGGCATTCGTGCTTATCCCGCCGGCAGGGGCCATTACGTTTATCCAGTGCAGGGCCCTGTCCTCTCCGTAAAACGGGAATACCTTTATGCCAGGATTCCCTCCGCTGTCTTTGCCGTAGCCGAAATAATGCCCCGAGCAGGCGGAATCCCCGGCCTTTATGTACGACTCCATATCGGGCGATGAGGATGACATGCCAAGAGGGACCATTATCCTTTGCCTTACGTTTTCCTCCCAGCTCATCCCGCTGACCTTTTCAATCACTTTTGCCGCGATTATAAACGTGATATTGTTGTATGCGAATTTTTCCCGGAACGGGTACAGGGGCCTTATATATTTCAACATGGCATAAATGTCGTCCCTGCCGTAACCGATGTTGGGTATATAGGTCCCTGCCTGTGCGGCCAGACCGGTGGTATGCGTAAGCAGGTCCTTGACCTGCATTATGCTTCCTATGCTGTCATCGGCCCATTCGAAATCGGGCAGGATATTTTTTACGGTATCCTCCCAGCTTAACAGCCCCTCGTCCGCCAGGGAGGCGATGACAGTTGCCGTAAAGGCCTTTGTCATGGAGCCGGCATGGAACATGGTCTTGCCTGTCACTTCTTCTTCCGGCCCGAACCTGTCTTTCGGCCTGTCAAGGTTCTTTATTCCAAAACCTTTGCAAAATATGACCGAATCGCCTTTTATTATGGCCATCGACATTCCGGGAATTTTCCATTCCCCGGCTACCTTGAGTGCGTATTTTTCTACCTCGGCCAGTATGAGGCCGTATTTCCCTTCTGCCCTTGCCGGCAGGGATGCGCCTGCCAGCGACAGGAGCAGTATCAGGATTGCCTGTATTTTCTTCATCTGTCATTGAACAGGTACCTGCAAAGCGACGGGATATGCTGTACCTCTATGATTTCTATTCCACAGTCTTTCCCCTTGCCGCGGAAATTTTCATTCAGGTTGTATGGGGAAATGAATATTTTCCTGTAGCCGAGGCGTTCGGCTTCAGTTATCCTGTTTTCTATCCTTGCGACCGGCCTTATTTCCCCGCTTAATCCTACTTCCGCGGCAAAACATGTACGGGGGGACAGGGGGATGTCGAAATTTGACGACAGGATGGAAGCTATTACGGCCAGGTCGCAGGCAGGGTCGGATACTCTCAGGCCTCCGGCCATGTTCAGGAATACGTCTTTTGCACTTAACCTGAACCCTGCCCTCTTTTCAAGTACGGCAAGGAGCATGTTCATCCTTTTGGAATCGAACCCGGTAGCTGTCCTTTGCGGTGTTCCGTAGGCCGCAGTAGATACCAGAGCCTGTACCTCAATGAGAAACGGGCGGTTACCGTCTATCGTCGCGCTTACGGCCGCCCCGCTGAGCTCCCCGGAACGCATGGGGGTCAGTATTTCCGAAGGGTTGCTTACCGATCTGAGTCCCTTGTCAGTCATTTCGAATATTGCAAGTTCCGATGTGGAGCCGAACCTGTTCTTTATGCTGCGCAAGACCCGGTAGGCATGCCTTGTATCCCCCTCGAACTGCAGGACGGCATCTACTATATGCTCCAGGACCTTGGGCCCGGCGATACTGCCGTCTTTGGTTATATGGCCTATGACAATTACGGGCGTATTGCTGTCTTTGGCGAAGCGGAGCAACCCGGAGGCGCATTCCCTGACCTGGGACACGGAACTTGCCGAGGATTCCATGGAATCGGTGTAGATTGTCTGGATGGAGTCTATAATCAGCAGGTCGGGAGATATTTCCCTGGCATGCCGGACAATGTTCTCGAGCAAGGTTTCGCCGAGGATTATGCAGTTTTCACCTGCATTGCCGTCGACCCCCTCCTGCTGCATGAGCCTGTTGGCCCTCAGTTTTATCTGCCGCGGGGATTCCTCACCGGACACGTAAAGGGTACGGAGCCCCCTGCAATGCATGGGCAGTTGCAGGGCCAAAGTGGATTTGCCTATGCCGGGCTCGCCTGCAAGAAGAATCATCGATCCGGGCACTATACCGCCTCCGAGAATCCTTTCGATTTCGGCATCCCCTGCCGGAATCCGCCTGTCATTGTCAGTTGCGATATCCTTCAAGGCCACCGGTTCCGGTTCAGCCTTTCCTAAAAGCGATTTCCCGCGTTCGTTTTTCTTTTCGCGGACCTGTTCTTCAACCATTGTATTCCATTCCCCGCAGGCCGGGCATCTGCCCATCCATTTGGGACTTTCATTGCCGCAGGCGGAACAGAACCACACGCTTTTAACCTTTGTCATTTTCCCGGGCCTCCTGTTGTCTGTTTCCCATGGTGTCGGGAGTGAGCCCGATCCATATGTCAAATACCGTATCCGGAAGGGCAATCGCCTCGACAAGCGTAGCCACTATCTTCTTGTAGGTCTCGAACAGTGCTTCGTCTATGTCCCCGAGAGGGGCGCCTGAGTCGAGATAATCCTGATAGTCCGTTCCTGAAATGGCGTCCGACAGGACAGGGACAATCGCGGGATATTCGGTGAGGTCTACGCATATCCTGAGCGAGTCACCGGAAGAGTTGAGCACGTAGCCTAAACCTTTATCCAAAGGCTTGTCCCCGAGGCCTGCTGCCTGACAGACGGATTTCCTCAGATAAAAGTGCAGTTTTCCGTCGTTTGCCCCGGTATAGTATTGAAGGACGCCGTTGACCGGAAGGTCTTCAGGCTCGGGGCTTATTTCTACATAATGTATTCTGTCCAGCCTGACACGGTCGAACGGGAGCATCTCCCCAGCTATCCCTCCAAGCATGGGACCGAGCATGGCAGTGATTATGCTTACCGGTACAGGCAGGCCACCTACATCTACGGTTGTTATGTCAGGATTGTAGAAGTTGATGTCTATATCGGGTGCATTCCCGCTGCCTGTCGCCGTCCAGGTGTTTGCAATTTTCGACGTTACCAAATCAGTTACGGACAGCCTTATTTCCCCTTCATTAATGCTGCCCTCTACCGCAAGTTCCCGTTCAGGGCAGTCCATGGCCGCCTCTCCGGAAAAAAGGTATTTCCCCTTTCTTTCTTCCGATATGCCGCATGTGAAGACAGCCGTGTCCATTCCGAGTATGAGATTGGACAATGTAAGGCTGGCTGAGGAGCCGTCTATGTGGGAAAATACGGCAGCACAGGAGTCATAGTCGGCCATGTTTACGATAATTCCATTGATCTGTACGCTCATATCCCCCGGTATGTATCTCCCGTCCGTATCCATGGCGGGCCCGCGTGAACATCCGGTGAGCGGAAGCATCAGCCCCATGATAGTGCAGACAGTCCGGACAGCGGTTTTAATTCTCTTGGTTTCCATGATGTTCTGTTAATGTAAGTATTTTGCTGTTTAGCTTGTCATTTTGTATAAGTTCTTCTATTCTGACCGGAATCCTGTACCTCCAGCGGTGATTGGGGTCGGAAGGGATATTGATTCTTTCATCTTCGGGCCTGCCTGCCGGAAGCGTACTGTCCAGTGTGAGCCAGTCCTGGATTGGCAGTATAATGAGCATAGATGAACTCCTTGCATGTTTTTCGACGGTTTTCCTGCATTCTTCGAGAACATGCTCCATATCGTCCGGATATGCTTTCCGGTACATTCCGCGCAGTGTCTCCATGTCGTGGGTCCCCGTAGTGCAGACGCTAAGATAGGGATAATGCTCCGGATTGCCAACCGTTTCCCCTTGCCCTTTCGGCATTCTCGCTACTTCCAGGCTGAGAATGTGAAGTCTTGACAGGACATCCGGCACGCATGAAGGTATCATTCCCAGGTCTTCCGCACATGGCAGCATGTCCGTAGCGCCGATTATTTCCGGCAGCCTCCCCAGTCCTGTCCTTCGCCACAGTTCTTCATTCCTGTTGTGGAAGTAGTCCTGATAGATTTTGTCAAAGGCAGCCCTGTCCGTGCCCGTTAGACTTTTATAGGCATCCGTATTTTTGGCCGAGATGCAGGGATGGAACATGTCGGCGGACCTGTCATCCTCAACGAAGAGTTTCCCGGTGCCGTCCGGGATTCTGCCGGCTGCATCCCTGTGCCTGTCGAAAGGGAAGCCGTATCCCCTTATTTCGTCTTCCCCCATGGGGAGTGACGGGGTAAAGTGCCCCATCTGTCCGTTCGGACAGCCGCGCGGTATTTCCCATATCCTGAAGAACCCGAGTACGTGGTCGATACGGAATGCATCGAAATACTCGGCCATCTTGCGCAGCCTGCGTTTCCACCACGAATAGGAGTCCGCAGACATCCTCTCCCACTCGTAAACCGGGAATCCCCAGTTCTGCCCGTCTTCTGCAAAATCGTCGGGAGGTGCGCCGGCCTGCATCCCCATATTGAACAGGTGCGGATAAAGGGCCGTTTCCACGCTCTTCCCGGATACCCCTATGGGGATATCCCCCTTTAACGCAATGCCCTTGGAATGCAGGTATTCTTTTGCATCGAGGAACTGCATGTGGAGATGGTACTGGACGAAGCAGTAGAATCCGGCATCGGCATTCTGCCCGGAAGTATTGTTTTCTACACAGAATGAAGCATAGGGGAGCAGCCAGTCACCGTTTTCCTTCAGGAATGCCTTGAATCCGCCGCTTTCCAGTGTCCGCCCCGAGTCCCTGTCATACAGTCTCTTTAGCCATCTCGCCTTGAATCTTGCGACTTTTTCGTAGTCGAGGCTTCCTGTACCCTCCAGTTCTTTCCGGCCGTTTTCATATTCTTCCCGGTCGGTCTCTTCCGAGAAGCTGTCTATTTGCCTTATATTGGCATATATCGGGTGCAGGGCCATTACGGATACTGCCGAGTACGGATATGAGTCTTCCCATGTCCCTGTAAATGAAGTGTCGTTTACAGGCAGAATCTGGATTATGCTTTGTCCGGTGGCGGATGCCCAGTCGGCAAGTTTCTTAAGGTCGCTGAACTCGCCGATGCCGCAACTGTCTTCCGTGCGCAGGGAAAACACGGGTACGGCTGTCCCATGGAAATGGGGGTGCGGCAGCGGCAGGGCCGCCGAGGAGTGTCCGGCAATATATGTCCCGCTGCATTCGGAATACGGTATTTCAAGATGCCTGTCCGGTCCGCTTTCCCATATCAGGCTGCCGTCGGCGTGGTCCTTTATAAGGAATTTATAATATATGTCCATCGCCGTATTCCCGGCATGCAGCCGGATTTCCCATCCGGCCCCCTCTACCGGTGACATGGGCGGGGCCTTTTCCGTATCCCAGCAGCCTAATTCGGGAATATTCCCGCAGATGTATATGCCTTTATTCTTTCCTACGGCCGGCACGGTCACTTTTATAATCACCTCCTTTCCGTAAAGCCCGGCAACTGTCGTTTTCCCGGCCCCGGCATTGAAAAAGACACCGGTGAATGCCGCGCTTAGAAACGGGGCCATGTTGTCATTGCCCTGCCATTCATCGGCAATGCGGATAATCCCGGTCCGTTCCCCTGTCCTGACTGTACGGGGAGCGCCTGCCTCGTAAAAGGCGTATCCGTCCGCTGACTTTACGTGGTACCTGTAAACGAGGATATCCCTTCCTTCCCGCGGGACGGCCTTTGTCCACAGGCATCCGTCGGAAGTGTCCATCTGCAGTGTGCTGCAGTTCCTTGTATTATCCGGATCAAACAGGTCCAGAAATACATGCTGCCCCTGCTCCGTGTTGAAACGTATGGAAAAATATACGGGCATTATCCGACTTATTGTTTTGCGGGGTACAGGTAATATTTTGAGGACTTCTCTTTGAAATCCTCTGCGGCCCCGTACCAGATTTCCCTGATGTCTTCGAACCTGTACCTTTTTGAAAAATACCTGCGGACCCTTCTGTCCCCGGTTACCTTGTCGAACATTTTCAGTGCTGCCTCAGAAGCTTTCCCGAAAGGGTTGAAGTCTGGGTACATTGCTGCAATTGCCTCCATGACGTAGAACTGGATTTCCGAGAGACGGGCCATGGACGGGTCCGATATGTGGATCTGGACTCCGGACACCTCCCTCCCCTTGAACCCTCCATAAAAGGGAATGGCGTATATCGGCCTGAAGAGCAGTCCCGGTAGCGACATGGCATTGAGCCTGGAAGCTAAGGCCGGGGCATCTATCCCTGTCCCGGCAATCATTCCGAAAGGCAAGGTATAGCCGATTCCTATCGAAAGGATGCCGAGCTCGCCCAGTATTCCAGTAGCCGGATACAGGAAGGCGGCATCCACTGTCGGTATGTGCGGGGAGGTAGGGACCCAGAAGAGCCCTGTCCTGCCATAGTCCATGTCTCTTGTCCATCCCTCCATTGGTATTACTGTCAGATTGCACCTTACGGTACTGTCCTTCCCGTCCTTCCCCTTTACTTTCAGCATTCCCTCTTCATTGAGCAATGTTGCGAGTTCCCCGCAGGTGAGTCCGTAGACATAAGGTATATCGTATTGTCCTACAAATGAAACGAGCGAGTCCTGCATTCCGGGCCCTTCGACTTTCAGGCCTCCCAGCGGATTCGGCCGGTCAAGCACTATCATTTCTATCCCTTCGGTTGCCGCAACCTTCATTACGTTTCCCATTGTGCTTATGTATGTGTAGGAACGGCATCCTATGTCCTGTATGTCATAGACTATGGCATCAAGCCCGTCAAGCTGCCGCGATGACGGCAGGCGGTTTCTGCCGTACAAGGAGAATATGGGAAGCCCGGTTTCGGGATCATTCGCCCCTCCTTCGATATGGGCCCCCGCGTGGGCATTTCCCCTTACCCCGTGTTCCGGTCCGAACAGGGCCACAAGTTCTACTCCGGGGGCGTTGTAAAGGACATCTATGGTGGAATTGAGATAGCGGTCTACGCCGGTCGGATTGGTTACTAAGCCTATGCGCTTGCCCTGAAGCTGGCGGAACCCTTCCGACTCGAGTACGTCTATACCTGTGAGTACGGGCTGGGACGATGCTGTGCGGGTGCAGCAAAGCAGGGCCAGTGCCGCGATAACCCTTGTCAGTGTTCTAATCGAGATTGAGGCCATATGTGGAGTCGTCGTATTTCTTGGGATACAGCAGGATGAGGTTTGATTCCGGAAAGTCCCTGCCCAGTATCTTCGGCAGTTTTTCGAAAGAACTGTCATAGGATATGGAGCCTTGCCTTGCGCTTACTACGGCTATGAGGCAGTCTTTCCCGGCCCTTCCTGCCAGTGATGTTATGTCACCGTATCCGTTCATGACAGTGTATGTCGCGGGGAGGGCTTCGTAATTTTTCGCGACTGAGGACTTGAGCCGTGCGATGGTGCTTTCACTGGCGTAGAAGTCCACGCTGCGCTCCAGCGAGAGTCCCATCCTGCAGAAGTGCCCCACCCATCTGTCGAACCCGGCTTCGTATTCCGCCTTCGGAGGGACTGTGACTATTATGCGGCTTATGGTGTTTATGGGTATTGCCATACGCGTAACCATTATCTCGCAGTTAAGCCCGCGCATAAGGTTGACGGCAAGGTCTCCGAGTATCGGGCTCTTTATGCCGGAGTCCCTTCTCAGCCCTATGATGACTGTAGTGATGTCCTGCTCCTTGACGGTATGGGTTATGCCCGACGCGATGTTCAGGTCGTAACGGCTGATTTTCTTGAGGCCGGCATTCGCCGATGCCGCTATCCTGGCCGCATTTTCCAGGTTCTGCAGTCCGGACTGGCGCCGCGTGCTGCCGGTGTCATTGTCATTGATGATGCTCAGGGCGTAGAGATTGTCCTTAAGCCTGGGATTCCTTATTGACAGGGAAAGGCATACGAGATCCTTTACCGTATCGGGGTTTGCGACTGGAATCAGTATCTTCTCGTCCGTACTGTCGTCGTCTCTGTCGTCTGAAGGCTCTTCGAGCGCTATCCTGCGGGCTGCCCGTTCGGTCATGACGGAGCTTATTATACAGGTTATGAGAATCAACAGGAAAGTACCGTTGAGAATGTTCTCGTCGAGCAGCCTGCTTCCGTCCGGAAGGATGATGTTGTATCCGACCAGCACGGCTGCAAGAGTGGCTGCCGCCCTGGCGTTGCTGAGCCCGAACATGAGCTGCCTTTCCGTACCGGACATCCGGTATGTTTTCTGCGTAATCCAGCTTGCCACCCATTTGCCGGCAACGGCCGTGGCGGTCATTACGGCTGCCGTCCTGATTACGCTTGTTTCCCCGAAAATCACCCTTATGTCTATAAGCATGCCTACGCCTATAAGGAAATACGGGATGAAAAGGGCATTGCCCACGAACTCGATGTGGTTCTTTAACGGGGATATGCTCGGTATAAGTCTGTTAAGCAGCAGGCCGGACAGAAAGGCCCCGAGGATTCCTTCCATGCCGGCGATTTCCATAAGTCCGGCGGCCAGGAACAGGAGGACCAGGACGAAGATGAACTGCATGACGGTATCATCGTATTTTCGGAAGAACCACCTTGCGAGTTTCGGGGTGAAATAAATGATAATGCCTCCGACAGCCAGTATTTTCAGGACCATCTTTATCCAGAACAGGTCACCTGTCCCTCCCTGGTACATCCCGCTTATTATGGCCAGTACGAGCAGGGTGAGCGTATCGGTAATTGCCGTTGCTCCGACGGCAATGCTTACGCTCCTTTGCCTGGATACCCCGAGCCTGAGTACTATCGGATATGATATGAGCGTGTGCGATGCGTACATGCTGGCAAGCAGAACAGCCGTGGCTATGCCGTATCCGAGCAGCGACATGTTGACGGCCAGTCCCAGTATCATGGGAATCGAGAAAGTAAGGAGTCCGAGAACGACAGTCTTGCCGCGGTTCTTCTTGAACTCCCCCATATTGATTTCAAGGCCCGCCAGAAACATTATGTAATACAGCCCTACGTTTCCGAATAGTTCGAAGCTGCTGTCCCTTGCGAGTATGTTGAGACCGTGCTCCCCGATGATAATGCCGGCGAGCATCATCCCTATAATGTTTGGAATGTGGAATTTCTTGAACAGTACCGGAGCGAACAGTATTATAGACAGTACGATCAGGAATATCCACGTGGG
>DVLA01000044.1 GCA_018715745.1 Candidatus Coprenecus stercoripullorum | reverse complement strand
GTATACTGGGCTATGACCGTGCCGAGGGCAATCCCTGCAAAACCGAGCGGGGTATAAAGGCCCAGGAAAATACTCATGACAAGGTTCAGCACATTGACAGTCATGTCCACAATCATAGGGAATACAGTATTCTGCATGCCGATAAACCAGCCCTTGAATACAAAAAGAGACAAAGTGGCGGGAGCGTCCCAAATCCTGATAAAGAAATACTTCCTCGCCAGTGAGCGTACTTCCCCGGTACAGTCTATAAACAGAAAGGCGGTTTCAACGAAGATCCATTGCAGGGCAATCAGGACAACGGCCGACAATAATGCAGTCGCCTCTCCCTGTACAAAATAACGCATAGCCCCGCGAAGATCCCTCCTGCCGTAGGCCTGGGCGGTGAGTCCCCCTGTCCCTACGCGCAGAAACCCGAAATTCCAGTAAAGCAGGTCGAAAAGCATGGACCCTACGGCTATCGCACCTATGGCGGCCACATTGCCGAGCCTGCCGGAGACGCCTATGTCCACCATTCCCACAAGCGGGACAGTGACGTTTGCCAATATGCTCGGAACCGCAAGGCGCAGAATCCTGCCGTTCATACTACCTGTATTTCCCTTCATCCTCGAGCATTCCCAAATAAGACATGTAACGTTCCTGCGATATGCTTCCGCTGCCTACGGCATCCAGGACGGCACATCCCGGCTCATGCGTGTGCGTACAGGGCTTGTAGCGGCAATTGTCGGACACTCTCAGCATCTCGGGAAAATAAGTGGAAATCTCCTCCCTGTCTATATCCACCAGTCCGAAGCCCCTTATGCCAGGGGTGTCTATTATGAACCCGCCGCCGCACAAGGGATATATCTCATAAAAAGTGGTAGTATGCCGTCCCTGGCGGTACTTGTCCGATATTTCCGATGTCCTGGGGTCAAGGGCGGGGTCTATGGCCTTTATAAGCGAAGACTTGCCTACTCCCGATATTCCGGAGAACATGGATATTCCGCCCCGGTTGCATTTTTCCCTCAGGCCGTCCACCCCTTCTCCCGTAAGCACTGACACATCCATAACTGCATAGCCTGCACTCCCGTAGACCTCGTGGAAACGCCCTTTCAGGGCGGCAAGGTCCGCATCTTCCCTGTAAAGGTCCGTTTTATTGAGAATTATGGTAACCGGAATCTTATAGGCCTCGCATGTTACCAGAAAACGGTCTATGAAAGGCCATTTGGTCTGCGGAGAATCGAGGGTGACAATAAGGTAGGCCGTATCTATATTTGCCGCGATGACATGGCACTGGCGGGAAAGGTTGGCGGACCTGCGGATTATGTAATTCTTCCTCGGAAGGACCGACAATATCACCGCGTCGCCGCCATGTCCCCCGCCGGCATCTGCGGATGCGGAATACTCCACGCAGTCCCCCACGGCTACCGGATTGGTCGAAGCGGAGCCCTTCAGTCGCAGCCTGCCGCGCGTTACGGCGCTGAAAGGCTTCCACAGGGGGAGTTCCGAAAGCAGATAGTGGCTTCCGGTATTCTTTACTACTGTTGCGGTGCGTATTATGGTATCTCCCATGCTATTCGATTTACCCCGCGAAGATACGAATTAAACAGCTTTCTCATCTTTTTGTAGTATCTTTGCCTGAAAGCAGACAACAGATGTATACATTAGCAGAAATAGACAAAATCGTCTCCAACGGCATATATACGCTTAACCTCAAAGGAGAACCGGAAGAACTCTACAGGCCCATAGAATACACCATGTCCATAAGCGGGAAACATATCCGCCCGCGCCTCGCCCTGCTGGCATGTTCCCTGTTTGCGGACAACATAGACGCACCGGAAGTATATCCTGCGCTCGGGCTGGAAATATTCCATTCATTCACCCTTATCCATGACGACATCATGGACAGGGCGGACATAAGGCGCGGGCAGCCTACCGTGTACAGGAAATGGAATGAAAACATAGCCATACTTTCGGGGGACGTCATGTCCATCAAGGCTTACGAATACGTATGCAAGGCCCCGGCGGACAAGCTTCAGGCAGTATTGGAGCTGTTTACCGACACTGCAGCGAAGGTATGCGAAGGACAGCAGTACGACATGAATTTCGAGACGATGCCGGTGGTGACAATGGATGACTATATCATGATGATAGGCCTGAAAACGGCCGCCCTGCTGGCATGTTCCGCAAAGATGGGCGCCATCCTGGGAGGGGCCGACAGGAAAAACGCCGACGCCCTTTACAGTTACGGGTACGATCTCGGGCTGGCTTTCCAGATTACTGACGACTACCTCGACACCTTCGGTGATCCTGCCATTTTCGGCAAGAAAATCGGCGGAGATATCGTAAACGGGAAGAAGACATGGCTATATACGGAAGCTTCCCGGATAGCGGCAGGAGAGGACAAGACCCGTTTCAATGAAATATTCGGCATGAAAGAAGGGAAAGAGGCCGAAAAGATAGCCGCGGCACAAGAGCTGTTCACTATGCTCGGCGTCAAGGAGAATGCTGAAAAGGCAATCGAGCATTATTTCCGCAAGGCCATGGAGACAGCCGGGACGCTGAATATCGGGCCGGAAAAGCTGTCCCTGCTCGAAGAATTCGCAACCAGAATAACATACAGACGGAAATGAGCCGGAGCACGAACAGGCTGGAAATAATGGCGCCGGCCGGGAATTTCGAATGCCTTTCGGCTGCCATACAGGCAGGTGCCGACTCGGTATATTTCGGAGTGGAAGACCTTAACATGCGCTCCCATTCGGCAAACAATTTTACCTTAGAAGACCTGCCCGCAATTGTCCGCACCTGCTCCGCAAAAGGGGTAAAGACATACATGGCGCTGAATATCATATTGTACGATGAGGACTTGCCGAAGGCTGAAAAGACACTCGACGCCGCTATGGATGCCGGTGTAACGGCCGTCATAGTTTCCGACATTACCGCCATAGAGTACGCCCGAAGCATAGGGCTTGAAGTGCATATCTCTACACAGCTCAACGTTTCCAATACCGAAGCCCTGCGTTTCTATTCCCGCTATGCGGATGTAGTGGTACTTGCAAGGGAACTGAACCTGACCCAGGTGCGGGCCATAAGCGAACGCATCGCCTCGGAACATATCACCGGCCCGTCCGGACGCCCGGTACGGATCGAGATGTTCTGCCACGGCGCCCTCTGCATGGCCGTATCCGGGAAATGCTACCTCAGCCTTCACGAGAACAACCATTCGGCAAACCGCGGATCGTGCCTGCAGCTCTGCCGCCGCGGCTACAGGGTGACAGACCTGGAAACAGGCTACGAGCTCGACATAGACAACAAGTACATCATGTCCCCGAAGGACTTGTGTACCATAGAGTTTATGGACATAATGGCTGAATCGGGCGTATCGGTGTTCAAGATTGAAGGCCGTGCGCGTCCGGCCGAATACGTGAAAAAGACCGTGTCCGCTTACCGTACGGCGGCAGACGCCATAGAAAACGGCACCTTTACCCGCGAGACGGGGACGGCTCTCAAGGAGGGGCTTCTGCAGGTATTCAACAGAGGCTTCTGGGACGGATACTACCAGGGCGCCAGGCTCGGCGAGTGGAGCAGTGTCTATGGCAGCAGCGCCACGATGAAAAAGACTTACGCCGGAAAGGTGAACAATTACTTTTCAAATCTCGGGGTAGCGGAAATCATTGTCGAGGCGTCTCCGCTCAATACCGGCCAGCATATTCTCATAACAGGCCCTACTACGGGGGCCATCGAAACGGATATCAGCGAAATCAGGGTGGACCTGTCCCCTGTCATGACGGCAGAACAGGGCGTCTCCTGCTCCATACCGGTACCGGAAAAGGTCCGCCGGTCCGACAAAGTCTTTATCTTCGAACCGAAACAGAAGTAGATTATGCATTTCGCCCACCTGCATGTCCATACGCATTACTCGATACTCGACGGACAGTCGAAGATTCCGGACCTGATTTCGGCGGCCGTAGCCGACGGGCAGCCGGCACTGGCCATAACCGACCACGGGAACATGTTCGGCGTAAAGGAATTCGTGGACACCGTCAAGAAGATGAAGGCCCCGCTGAAACCTATCATAGGCTCCGAAATGTACGTAGCCCATGGAAGCAGGCTGGAACGCAAAGGGCGGGAGGACCAGAGTTCATATCACCTCATTCTGATAGCCAAGAACATTCAGGGCTACCACAATCTCATAAAGCTTTCCTCGCTGTCCTATATAGAGGGGTTCTACTACAAGCCGAGGATAGACCACGAACTGCTTGAGAAATACCATGAGGGGCTGATATGTTCATCCGCCTGCCTCGGCGGGGAAGTACCGCAGGCCATCCTGCAGGGACGGATCGAGGAAGCCGAGAATATCATAAAATGGCACCGCGACCTGTTCGGGGATGACTATTACCTTGAAGTGCAGAGGCACAAGACCGACATTCCCGGGGCCGAACAGTCAACTTTCGGGAAACAGGAAATAGTGAACAATGAGCTGTTCCGTATTGCCGGGAAACTGGGAATCAAGGTAATAGCTACAAATGACGTGCATTTCGTACGCAGTGAGGACGGGGCCGCGCACGACAGGCTTATATGTATAAGCACCAATTCCGATTTCGATGACCCCAAAAGGCTGAGATACACCCAGCAGGAATACCTGAAGACAACACTGCAGATGTCGGAGATATTCCATGACCACCCCGAAGTGATTTCGAACACTATGGAAATCGTGGACAAGGTGGAGGAAATAAATCTCGACCATGATCCCATCCTGCCCGTATTCCCCCTGCCCGAAGGATTCGACGACTCCAACGCCTACCTCAGAAGCCTTACCTATGAAGGGGCGAAGAAAAGGTACGGCCTGGAAATAGGGCCCGAGAAAAAGGAAAGGATAGATTTCGAACTGGCGACCATCGAGAAGATGGGATTCCCCGATTACTTCCTTATCGTGCAGGACTTCATAAGCGAAGCCAGGAAAGAAGGCGTATGGGTAGGCCCCGGAAGGGGTTCTGCAGCCGGGTCTGTCGTGGCCTACTGCCTGGGTATAACCAACATAGACCCTTTCAAATACGACCTGCTGTTCGAGAGGTTCCTGAATCCGGACAGGATTTCCATGCCGGATATAGACATAGATTTCGATGACGAGGGACGTTACAAAGTCTTCGAATATGTGGAAAACAAATACGGAAAAGATCACGTATCGCACGTAATCACCTTCGGCACGATGGCCACAAAAAGCGTGATAAAGGATGTCGGTCGCATTCAGAAAATATCCCTGAGCGAAACCGACAGGCTTTCCAAACTCGTTCCGAGAAAAATAAGCGTTTCCAGAAAAGTCGAGACGGACGACCCCGAGCATCCCGGGCATAAGATATTTGTCACTGAAACCAAGGACGAGGACCCGACTATCGGGCTGTGCATAGAAAAGGTGCCTGAGTTCAAACAGGCCATGGAATCCGGAGACGAACTGCTGGTCGACATGCTCAAATATGCCGGGAAACTCGAAGGGACAGTACGCAATACCGGTGTACATGCCTGCGCAACCATCATAGGGCGGGACGACCTGACGAATTTCATCCCTCTCAGCACGGCCAAAGACAAGGATTCCGGCAAGGACATCCTCGTTTCCCAGTTCGAGGGTTCGCTGATAGAGTCGGCCGGAATGCTGAAAATGGACTTCCTCGGCCTCAAGACCCTTACAATTCTCAAGGACTGTGTGGCAAACATTAAGAAATCGAGGGGCGAAGATGTCGACATAAACGAAATCCCTATCGATGACAGGGAAACCTACGAACTGTTCGCCAGAGGAGACACCGTAGCCCTGTTCCAGTTCGAGTCCGAAGGAATGCAGAAATGGCTTGAAGAATTGCGTCCCAACAGGTTCGAGGACCTTATAGCCATGAACGCCCTCTACAGGCCGGGGCCGATGAAGTACATACCGGACTTCGTTGCCAGAAAACACGGACAGAAGAAAATAGAGTACGACCTGCCTGAGATGGAAGGCATCCTGCATGACACATACGGGGTGACAGTCTATCAGGAACAGGTCATGCTGCTCTCCCAGAAACTGGCCGGCTTTACAAAGGGCGAGGCAGACAAACTGCGTAAGGCCATGGGGAAAAAGCAGGTGAAGGTAATGGCGGAACTCAAGGGCAAATTCTTCGAGGGAGGGCTCGCCAACGGGCATCCCGAAGAAATCCTGAACAAGATATGGAACGACTGGCTCTCTTTCGCCGAATACGCTTTCAACAAATCGCACGCGACATGCTATGCCTGGGTAGGTTACCAGACTGGCTACCTTAAGGCGCACTACCCTGCCGAATATATGGCTGCCGTGCTCAGCAACAACCTCAACGATATCTCCAAACTTTCCAAATACATGGAAGACTGCCGCAAGATGCAGCTAAAGGTTCTCGGCCCCGACATAAACGAAAGCTTCACGAAGTTTACCGTAAACAAGGACGGGAACATACGGTTCGGAATGGCCGGTATAAAGGGAGTCGGGGAAAGCGCAGTCAATTCCATAATAGAAGCAAGGGAGAAAAACGGCCCGTTCACCGACATATTCAATTTCATAGAACGGGCCAACCTCGCCACCGTAAACAAGAAGGCCATGGAATCGCTCGCATATTCGGGGGCATTCGACTGCTTTACGGAAATAACAAGGGGCTCGTTCGCAATGGATGCAGGCAAGGGAGACACTTTCCTGGACCTGCTCATCAAATATGGGAACAGGTTCCAGAAAGACGAGGAATCCATAAAAAACAGTCTGTTCGGAGAAAGCGGCACCATCGAGACCGCACGGCCGCCCCTGCCGGTATCTACCCTGCTGGATCAGACGGAACTGCTGAAAAGGGAAAAGGACCTGGTAGGGATGTACCTGTCCGCTCATCCCCTCGACAAATACCGGTTCGAGATAGAGCACCTCACTACAATAAACATTTCAGACCTCGCGGCAGCGGCTGATGCAGCCATGCAGGACCGCTCGCTTATGGGAAGGAAATTCATCATAGCCGGACTTGTAGGCAACGTGGACAGGCGGACCAAGCAGAACGGCTCAGGAGAATGGTGCAGGTTCACCATGGAAGATTTCAGTTCCTCGATAGGGTTTGCCCTGTTCGACAAGAACTACGAAAAGTTCATGGGATTCCTCAACCCGCACGAGTGCCTGATTATGGAAGTCGCCCTCTGCCCCAGGAAAAGATTCCCTTCAAAAGAAGAGGCAGCCAAACTCAAGGCGCACGGGATAAAGCCCGAACCTGAAATAGTGGGCTGCGAGGCCAAGGTAAGGTCCATCTCCCTGCTTTCCACGGCAAGGGAATCCATGATAAAGGAATTCATAATAGAGCTGCCGCTCGGCAAGATCAGCGACAGTTTCCGCAAGGGGCTGAAAGGGGCCCTGCGCAAGAGCAAAGGGAACACAATGCTGACTCTGAATATAATCGACACGGAGCATTCGCTCAATGTCGAAATGTTTTCCAGGAAATACACCGTCTTCCCGAGCAACGACCTTATTTCGTTTCTCGATGTAAACGGTATAAGATACAAGGTAATACGCCGGGAATCCCTATAGAAGCGGAGTCCCTGACATATCGTCAGGCGCCGGTATGCCCATCATCTTCAATATAGTAGGAGCTATGTCAGCCAACCGTCCGTCATTCACCGCCCTGACCCCGTCGTCGACGACGATAAACGGCACCGGATTCAACGAGTGCGCGGTATTGGGCGTACCGTCATCATTGACAGCGTGGTCCGCATTGCCGTGATCAGCCGTTATCAAAACCGAATAACCGTTGCGCCGGGCAGCCTCGACCGCCCTGCCCACACATTCGTCCACGGTCTCCACTGCCTTGCGGATGGCAGGGAAGACACCTGTATGACCGACCATATCGCCATTGGCATAATTAAGCACTATCATGTCATGCGTCCCCTTGTCCATCTCCTTTATCAAGGCCTCGGTAACCTCGCGGGCGGACATCTCCGGCTTCAGGTCGTATGTCGCCACCTTGGGTGAAGGCACGAGTATTCTCGATTCCCTGTCGAAAGGCTCTTCACGCCCTCCTGAGAAAAAGAAGGTCACATGGGCGTACTTTTCCGTTTCCGCTATGCGCAGCTGGGTCCTGCCGGCTGCAGCTACAGCCTCTCCCAGGGTATTCCGCACGTTTTCCTTGTCAAAGAGGATATGCAGGCCCGTAAACTTATCGTCATAAGGGGTCAGGCAGCAGTAATAAAGCGGCAGCTTCCTCATTCCGTACGCCGGCATGTCCTCCTGGGTAAGGACAGACGTAATCTGACGGGCACGGTCATTCCTGAAATTGAAGAAGACCACGGCATCGCCTTCCCCTATAAGGCCGGCCGGATTCCCGTCCGGACCGGTTATGCACACCGGCTTTATGAACTCGTCCGTCACACCGGCGTCATAGGATGCCTGTACTGCGGCCACGGGGTCGGAGAACCTCGCCCCTTCCCCCTTTACCAGCAGGTCGTAGGCCAATTTTATGCGATCCCATCTCTTGTCCCTGTCCATGGCATAGTAGCGGCCTATGATACTTGCTATCGCCGGACCGCGCCCTTTTCCCGAGGATGCCCTCAGTCCGGAACATTTTCTGTCAAGTTCCTCCACGAACCCTTTCCCGCTCATGGGGTCGCAGTCCCTGCCATCCATAAAGCAATGCACATAGACTTCAGGCAGGCCATACCCGGCAGCCACGTCAAGGAATTCATAAAGGTGGTCCAGGGAACTGTGTACCCCGCCGTGGGAACAGAGGCCCATAAAATGCAGCTTCTTCCCTGAAGAGGCGGCATAATCGTACACGGCCTTTATCTCTTTGTTTTCCAACAGGGTATGTCTGGCGCAAGCCATATTTATCTTCACCAGGTCCTGATAGACGACCCTTCCGGCCCCTATATTCAGATGGCCTACCTCGGAATTCCCCATCTGTCCGGCCGGCAGGCCGACATCCTCGCCGCAAGCCTTGAGAAACGAAACCGGATATTTGTCTCTCAACCTGTCAATATTGGGAGTACCCTGCGTATAGATTGCATTGGTAGCGTCCTTGCGGCCTTCTCCCCAGCCGTCCAATATCATTAAAAGCACTTTCCTGTCCATAACCATATTTATCATAAAATCCGGCGGCAAAATTAATCAAAAACCGGCTACGCCGCATATACTTGGGCGCCTCGGCAATCGCAAGCGAGCTTGCATTGCTCTCGGCTTCTGCTCAATTCGGCTCCGCCGCATATACT
>DVLA01000043.1 GCA_018715745.1 Candidatus Coprenecus stercoripullorum | reverse complement strand
ATACTCTTCCCAGCCGTATGCCGGAACGATTTTCCTGTAGAATGCCTTGAGTTTTGCAAATTTGCCTTCTATGCCATCGAAAGTACCGAACTTTATTTTCTGGTCTCCGACTCTCATGTATATCGTGGCCTCCCTGTTTTCCCCTATGTCGATCTGCTGTACCTGGGCTTTCCAGAAAGGGTGGCTCTCTATGTACATGCCGAGTCGGACGGCGCTTTCGAGCCATCCGGCGTCCTTATCTTCTGAAATGCGCCCCCTGAAGTTCCCGGGGATTTCCAAAGGGATATCCCCTGAGATTACCGGTACATAAGATGTAAATGATGCCGACAGGGGGAAGATATAGCAGCTGCCGTCCACATAGAAGCCGCCATCTTCCCCTTCTATCCTGAGGACTGGCTTCCTCTGGGTGACGGTTATTTCCATCCGTCCGTCCCCTCTGAGGCTCACGTCGCTTTTTCGTATCGCGCTTCCGTGGTCGAGAACCCTCTCGATGGCCCCTATGTCGATTTGAGCAAGGGGCAGGCCTATCGGGTTCAGGCCTGCCGCCTCTATAATGTCCATTGCTTCCCGTGCGGAAACGAAACGGTTTTCGTTGCTGTCGAGTATTTTTACATTTACCGATGTACATACGGTCTCGTCCCTGTTCTTTCCGGCCAGAGATGAGGCGGCCGTAAAGTACAGGCAAAGCAATGCGGCGCATGCGGCCATCGAGACGTATATGACTATTTTTCTGAGCATCTTTCTTTAAGGGCCTTTTCAACCGGTCCGGCAAGCCTGTCTATGTCCCCGGCTCCGAAAGTTACGACAATGCCGGCCTGCCTCCGGAGCAGTTCGTCAATTACTTTTTCCTTGTCTGTCAGTATACGGTCCTTTATGCCGACTTTTTCGAGAAGCGCCCCGGAAGTCACTCCTTTTATCGGCTTTTCCCGCGCGGGATATATGGGCAGGAGTATGAGCGAGTCGAGCATGCCCAGGCTTTCTGCGAAACCGTCCATGAAATCCCTCGTCCTGGAGTACAGATGGGGCTGGAAAATCCCGCATATCTTCTTCCCCGGATATATTTCCCTTATGGACGAGATGGCTGCAGCCAGTTCTGCGGGATGGTGGGCATAATCGTCTATGTACGTGCATTCCGGAGTCTCCAGCCTTATTTCGAGCCTTCTTGCTGCACCCCGGAACGAGGCCATGGCGGATTTTATTTCATCCGGAGGACAGCCGTAGAGATATGCGGCCGCGAAGGCGGCAACTGCATTTTCTATATTTACCCTGCCCGGGACTCCGAGCATGCAGCCGGCGGTACTTCCCCCCGGATACGATATGCCGAAACTTATATGCCCTTTGCCGTCGTATGTGAGGTCTCCGGCATGGAAATCGCCTCCGGAAGACAGGGAATACGTATATACGGCAGCCTTTGTCCTGGGACGGAAGAATCCTTCCAGGTCTTCTCTTACAATCAGGTTTCCGGTTACCTTCCCCGCAAATTCCCCGAAAGCCTCCATAAGCCCTTCCCGCGACCCGTATATGTCGAGATGGTCGGCATCCATGGAAGTAATGACTGCCGTTTCCGGTGCAAGGCACAGGAACGAGCGGTCAAACTCGTCGGCTTCCACGACTGCGGTATCCCCTTTCCCGAGTATGAGGTTGGAACCGTAGTTTTTGGATATGCCTCCGAGAAATGCCGAACAGTCCTTGCCTGAATGCCGCAATATGTGCGCGAGCAATGTTGTCGTGGTGGTCTTGCCGTGCGTGCCGGCCACCGCCAGGCATCTTTTGCCGGATGTTATCTCCCCTAAGGCCATGGACCTTTTTATGACTTTGTAGCCGCGCTCCCTGACATAGGCCAGTTCGGCCATATCCGACGGTATGGCCGGGGTGTATATTACCAGCGTATCCTCCTTTTCTTCGGGGATCAGGTCCGTCCTGGCTTCATAATGTATGTCTATCCCTTCCTTTTCCAGCTGCCTTGTCAGCGGGGAAGGGGTCCTGTCATATCCTGACACGGAGTATCCGGCGTGCCTGTAGAATCTGGCGAGGGCGCTCATGCCTATTCCTCCGATTCCTATGAAATATACTCTTTTCATATTTTCGCTCCTGCAAGTTTAAGTATTTCTCCGGCAATTTCCTCGGCGGCACGGGGTCTGGCGAGCCTGTAAATGTTTTCCCCCATCCTTTTCCTGAGGCCGCCGTCAGCCAGCGTGCTTACTATTGTATCCATAAGCCGGCCGTCGGCCTCCCCGTCCCTTACAATAAGGGCTGCGCCCTTTTCCACTAAGGACATGGCGTTTTTTGTCTGATGGTCTTCCGCAACAACTTCGGAGGGTACGAATATTGCCGGCTTGGCTGCGGCGCACAGTTCGGAAATTGTCCCGGCGCCGGCCCTTGAGACGACAAGGTCGGAAGCCGCAAATGCCATGTCCATGTCCTTTATGAAGTCCATGTTTATGATTCTGCCACTCCTTCTTGTGCCGTCCCCGCCTGTCGAACCAATTTCTTTGAAAAGGGCGTCGGTCCGGGCGGATGCCGCCCTGCCGCTTTGCCATATTATGTAAAAGCCGTCTTCTGTGCTGCCCCTGCGGCAGTGCCTTTCCATTATCCTGTTGAAAGTGCCGCATCCGAGGCTTCCCCCTACGATGAGGACTACGGGCAGCCCGTCTTCGGGTATTCCGAAGGACTTCCTTGCGCAACGCCTTGAGTCTTCAGTAGCGGGGGAGATGTTTTTCCTTATGGGGTTGCCGGTAAGCCTTATTTTGCCTGCCGGAAAGAATCTTTCCATTCCGTCATAGGCCACGCATATCCTGTCGGCCCTTTTGCCGAGTATCTTGTTTGTCAGCCCGGCGTAAGAGTTCTGTTCCTGTATGAGGCATGGAATCTTTGCCGAAATGCCTTCCCACAGCATGGGGGCACTTGCATAGCCTCCTACACCTGCAATTACGTCAGGCCTGAAATCCCTTATGATTTTCCTTGCCATCCTCAGGCTTTTCAGTACCTTGAACGGCAGGGCGAGGTTGGAGACGGACAGGCTCCGCTGCAGTCCCGCCACCGGCAGGCCTATTATCCTGTAGCCGGCTTCCGGCACTTTCTCCATTTCCATCTTGCCGATGGCGCCCACAAAAAGTATCTCTGTCTCATACCCGCTGTCACGCAGGGCGTTGGCAATGGATATCGCAGGGTATATGTGCCCTCCGGTACCGCCTCCGCTGATTATCGCCTTAATCATTGTTTCCCTCCTTTTCAGGCTCTTTCTGCCTCTTGTCTTTTATTACTTCGGAAGTTCTGTTGACTGACAGGATTATGCCGAATGCGCAGCTCATGAATATAAGCGAACTCCCTCCTTTGCTTATCATGGGCAGGTTCTGTCCTGTAACCGGAATCAGGCCCGTATTGACGAATATGTGCAGGAATGCCTGGAACAGGACCAGCAGCCCGAGTCCCAATACGGTAACAGTCGAGAACAGCCGGCTGCACGATCCGGCGATTATGATGCACCTGTAGAAAAACCAGATATAAAGCATAAGCACTCCGATTGCCCCTATGAGTCCGTATTCCTCTACGATTATACAATATGCGTAGTCGTCATACGGATTAGGCAGTATGTCCCTCTGTATACTGCCTCCCGGACCCCGCGGAATCCTTCCGAGCTGTATGGCCTTTTTCGCCTGCTCTTCCTGGTATATCTTGTCCTCGTATTCTTCCCGTTCCTCCTCTGTCATTTCCTTTTCTTCTCCGGTGAAGAACCTTTCCACCCTTCCCTCCACCGTGTCGAGTCGGGAAAACCATCCCGTGAATTTGTTTACTGAGAATACGGCCAGAACCGCGACGGCGGCCAGACCTGCCGCCATCAGCAGGTATTTGCGCGGCATGCCGTACGATACGAGAATAAGGAAGGAAACGGTGCAGATGATGACCACTACTGACGCGCTTCCTATGAGGGACAGGCCGCATAGCACTCCTATGGGAGCGACTATTTTCAGCATGAAGTCCCTGGTCTTTGTAAAGGAGCATTTTTCGAGAATCCTGCCAAGGTACAGTACGACAGTTACCTTTGCTATTTCCGAAGGCTGGATGTCGAATCCCTTGACTGTAAAGCTTCTGAGACTGTGCCCCGGGTCTGCCAGATGCATTATTATGGGTACGGTAAGCAGCAGTATGGTCGCGTAGAATGCCGTTACGGCTATCCTGCGGTATATGCCTAACGGTATGCGGTAGCATATCAGCATGATGCAGAATCCGTAGATGTAATATTTGAACTGCGTTACCATGTAGTTGAACGGGGTGGAGGCGTTCCTGTAGGCTAACGCGGTGGTGGAGGAATATACTACGAGTATGGATATCATGGCGAAGAAAAGTACTGTAAGCCAGATAATCCTGTCCCCCCTGAAGGGGAATGCGCGCCGCAGTCTGCCTGTCGTGTCGTTCTTCATGGCCTGTCCTCCCTGTCTGTATTGTTTTAAAGATTATGTACCGCTTCTTTGAACTGCCTGCCCCTGTCTTCGTAGTTCCTGAAAAGGTCGAAACTGGCACAGCACGGTGACAGGAGCACGACATCGCCCTGTTCTGCAATGCCGTAGGCCTTGTTTACGGCTTCCGCAGCGGAAGATGCGTCCGTTACGACCTTTATCATGCCGTCGAAGCATTCATGCAGTTTCCTATTGTCCTTGCCGAGGCATATCAGGGCCTTTACCTTCTCCTTTACCAGCGGGTACAACTCAGAATAATCGTTGCCCTTGTCAGTGCCGCCGGCAATCCATACTACCGGCCTGTCCATACATTCCAGCGCGTACCATGTGGAGTTTACATTGGTGGCTTTGGAGTCGTTTATATAAAGGACCCCTTTTATGGAAAGCACTTTCTCCATGCGGTGCTCTATATTCTGGAAGGTAGACAGGCTCATGCGTATTACCTCGTTGGTAATCTTCATGATTTTCCCTGTTATTGCGGCGGCCATGGAATTGTATATGTTGTGCCTGCCTTTGAGGGAGAGCACGTCTGTCGGCATTGTGTATTCCTCGCCGCCGTATCTCACGGTCAGCTTCCCGTCCGAGGCGAAGGCCCCTTCGTTTACCTCGGACTGTACGGAAAACGGCAGCTGCCTGGCCCTCATGACTATCTTGTTGAGATGCCCTACCG
>DVLA01000042.1 GCA_018715745.1 Candidatus Coprenecus stercoripullorum | reverse complement strand
GGCGGGGAATACCCTGTCCGGGTAAATGTCAGACATTACATTCACCTTCATCCCCTCGTCGACTACCGGGAAATATGTCTCGGGAACGTTAATATATGCTTTGAGGACATCTATCTGTGTCAACCTCAATATGGGGCTCGCCCCGCTGTAAAGCTCGCCGTCCTCATAGTTCTTCGCCGAAATCACCCCGTCATACTGCGCCTTGACAAAAGTATTGTCTTCGAGGAACCTCAGCGTCTCCATGGTCTGGTCATAACTGAGTTTCGTCTGGTCGTAGGTCTGCTCGGAAATGGCCTCGCTTTCACGCAAAGCCTCCACACGGCCCATCTCTATTGAAAGGTTTGCATAAGTAAGCCTTGTGGTATTCAGCTGGTTGCGATCCATTACCAATAATGTGTCACCGGCCTTTACCCTGTCGCCGACCTCGACGTTAATTTTCTCTATGGTCCCGGTCACGGATGGGGATATGCTCATCTCCTCATAGCCCTCCAGCGTCGTAGAAAGTTCGAGCTGTCTCGAGACTTTCTGGTATCCGAGCGGGGATGTCTTCACTTGTTCCACCCTGTCTTCGACAACGGCAGTCTGTTTGCCCGCACAGCCCGAGGCGAGCAAAAGAAGCGAAAAGGAAATCAAAATTGTTCCAGGTCTCATATGTCCAACAGTTTTATTATTCATAGTAATTCTTGTTTAAAAGCTTCTCAAGTTCTATTCTGGCGTTTACATACTCGTAGGCCGCCTGCACATAGCCGCTCTGGGCCGATATAAGGTTAGATGCCGATGTCGTCACATCCAGGCTCGAGGCCAGGCCGAACTCGTATTTCTTGCTGATATTGTCGAATACACTCTGGGAGACTTCGACATTCTTCTTTTGTGTCTGATAGCTCTCGTAAGCCGACGAAAGGTTGTACCTCAGCTGCCTGTGTTGTATTCTCAGGGACATTTCAGTGTCTTCCAGTGTGTTGAGCTGCTGCTGGTAAGCCAACCTGGCAGAGCGGAGCGCGCCGAATCTCTGCCCGCTCGAGAAAATAGGGACCGAAAGCGTCACGCCTATCATATTGGGAGGCGTCATATTCATTGTTGCCTCATCGGAAAAATACTCTCTGGCGGTATACTGGTAATATGCGCTCAATGTCGGTCCGTAAGCCCAACCCGCAAGATACTTCTGCTGCCTTGCCAGATCTATGTTGGCTAAGGCCAGGCGATAGGAATAATTGTTCTCGATATTAAAAGCCTCATACAGGAGACCCAGGGACGATTCTACATCCAGCAGATCCTCAAGCGTCTCAGTCAGGCGTATATCCGTATCGAAATCCACATTCATCTGAAGCCTGAGCGAATTGTAGACCATCTCAAGAGCCCTTTGCGAAGCATTGATGGAGGTTTCCATCGTCGATACCTGGACCAAAATCTGATCGGCATCGACCTGTTCGGAGACACCTACATCGACCGACTTCTGGGAAAATTCGTACAGTTTCCTTATAGTAACCAGGTTCTCCTTGAGCAGCTCAAGGGTATGCTCGCTCACCAATGCGGAGAAATACAGAAGCTTTACCTGCTCTGCTATTTCCTGTTCCGTCTGTTGGCGGGAAATATCCGCCATTTTCATGGAAATAGTGCCTATCCTGGCGGAAATGACCTGCGCACCGCTCAGGGCCAGCGAGGCGTTCACGCCGAGACTGCCGTACGGAGGCATGGCAATCGAGGCCATCCCCCCGAGGTTCATGGAATAGCCGAGGTAGTTGGAATAGTCCAGCGTACCGTTTACCTGAGGCAGCATGGATGCGATGGAGGACCATCTGTCAGCCTCCGCCTGCCGTACGCTGAGCGAAGCGTTTTTAAGAGTCCTGTTATGCTCCAGCGCGTAGTCCTGGGCCTGACGCAAGGTCAGCCGCAAAGTGTCCGCCGTCCCGTACGCATCCTGCGCCCATGCCCCTGACGGGACAAGCAGCATCAGAGCGGCAGCAAATAAAATCCTCTTCATTATTCTTGTTTGGAACCGTTATATTTAATATGCCTTTCTATAATATCTATCCCCTTCCTGGTACACAGGCCGCGCAGGAAAAGAAGGAAAATGCTGCATCTTACAGCCTTGTCCACGGACAGATCCGCCGTTATATGCCCGAAAAAGGCCAGTACCGCCTTCTTCACTTCGGGCACCCCGACAATGTCCTTCAGGAAAACGCCCTCCGATATGCCCCTGTCGAGAGCCGACCTGAAAAACTCGTACTGCGCCCTGTATAGTCCGTCCATGACTCCCGGATACAGATCCGGGTACACTTTCTTCAGGCTCTGCAGGAAATACTCGTACAGGAGGTGTTCCTCCGCGGACCTCGCCTCAAGCATTCTGAAGAGGGCATCCAGGATATTCTCCGATGCCTCTACCGTCTCCTGCATCTTCCGTTCCGTCCTTTTCCAGTCCCACTCCATACATGCAAGCAGGAGTTCCCTTTTATCGTCGAACAATTCGTAGAGGGTACGTTTGGAAATACCGTTCTCGGCCGCCACGTCATCCATAGTCACGCGGCAGCCCCGCCTCAAAAAGAGGGCGGAAGTGTTTTCCAGTATGTAGTCGCGGGATACCATATTCCTGTTTCAGGTCGCAAAACTAAAAAAACTATTTCAGTTTCCAAATTTTTTCCGTTTCGGATTGGAGGGAAACCATCCTTTCCGCACCCGCTTTTCCTGCTGGAACAATTCGATAATGGACCAGAACGAAGAAAATGCCGTTACACCGGCTATAGTAGACACCGCCATATTTCCGGAAAAAAGAGACAAGGCTGCGAACAAGAGTCCGGCTATCAGGAAGACCCACCAGCAGGATTTGCCGAAATAATATTCCGCTTTTATTACTATAGGGTGAAACACTCCTATTATAATAAATGTAGAAAGGCCTACAATAATTCCGAAAAAATTCATAACGCACAAGTCGGATAAAAGAAAAACAAAAAGGGGATGCCTCAAGTCTCAGTCTGATTCATCCCCTTGCATATATTGCTGAAACCCGTAATCCTACTTGAGGACCCCGAGTTCCTTACCTACTTTCGTAAATGCGGCCACGCAGGCATCGAGATGCTTCCTTTCGTGCCCGGCGGATACCTGTACCCTGATACGGGCCTCCCCTTTGGGAACTACAGGATAATAGAAGCCCGTCACGAATATGCCCTCGTCCTGCAGGCGAGCTGCCATGTCCTGCGAGAGTTTGGCATCATACAGCATGACGGCGCAGATTGCCGATTCGGTCGGCTTGATGTCGAAACCTGCCGCCTTCATCTTGCCGATGAAATATTCGGTATTATCATGCAGCTTGTCCTGAAGGGCGTTGGACTCCGTCATCATCTCGAACATGCGGATTCCTGCAGCTGCAATCATGGGAGGGATAGAGTTCGAGAAGAGATACGGCCTCGACCTCTGGCGCAGCATGTCTATTATTTCCTTCTTGCCGGTAGTGAAACCGCCTACGGCCCCGCCGAAAGCCTTACCGAGAGTACCTGTAATGATTTCTATCCGGCCGCGGAGATTGTAGCGTTCGGTAACGCCGCGTCCCGTCTTTCCGACAACGCCTGCCGAATGCGACTCGTCCACCATTACCATTGCATTGTATTTCTCGGCAAGGGCATGGATTCTGTCGAGAGGGCATACGTTCCCGTCCATTGAGAACACTCCGTCTGTAACGATTATGCGATGCCTCTGGGCCTGGGCTTCTTTCAGGCAGTTTTCAAGTTCTTCCATGTTGGCATTGGCATAACGGTATCTCTTGGCCTTGCAGAGACGGACGCCGTCTATGATGGATGCATGGTTGAGCGAATCGGAGATAATCGCATCCTGCTCGTTCAGCAGAGGCTCGAAAACGCCGCCGTTGGCATCGAAACAGGCCGCATAGAGAATCGTATCCTCAGTCCCGAAGAATTCCGCAATCCTGGCCTCGAGTTTCTTGTGAAGGTCGCCGGTCCCGCAGATGAAACGCACGCTGGACATGCCGTAACCGTGGGTATCCAAAGCCGCCTTTGCAGCCTTGACAAGTTCCTTGCTGTCCGCAAGTCCGAGGTAATTGTTTGCACAGAAGTTCAAGGCTTTCCTCCCGTCACTCAATGTGATTTCAGGTCCCTGGGGAGAAGTTATTATTCTCTCGTCCTTGTAAAGTCCTGCTTCCTTGATGCCTTTCAGTTCATTCTGAAGATAGGCTTGAAAATCCTTATACATAATCCGTGGTTTTTAAATTTGCACAAAGATAATACATTTCACCCATACGATGTTACGAAAGTGTCTGCGCTTCCCCGATTACCTCAATATCCCTCTCTGCTGCCCGCCTCAGACACAGGTATATCTTCTCACATTGCTGCAAAGGGCCTATCTAAAAACTATTTCTTGAACAAGTCTGAATGCGTGCCTGTACGAAGTAAATTTAGGACATGAAGTTCTCCATCTGATTCTTTGCTATATATCAGAAGCCAGTCCGGCTGTATGTGACATTCCCTGCATCCGGCAAATTCTCCTTGTAAGGCATGGTCTTTATTCTTGACATGTAACGGAATGTCATTTGCCAAATCCAAAATAATGTTATTAAGTTCTTCTTCCGGAAGATTTCTTCGTCTCGCCAGTTTTATGTCTTTCTTATACTGGATGGAAATAATAATCTTGCGTTTCATTTGATCGCTTCAAGATATTCCTCAAATGTATTGCACACAGTTCCTTTCCCCTCTCGGATTTCCTGAATAGCCTTTCTGGTTGTCTCGTTCGGAGCTTCGATTACTCCGAGGGCTTTAAGGTAATTGACCAGTCCCTTACCTTCCCTTGTCTTTTCGTTTACCGTTATCGTATATGTTGCCATATCAACCTCCTTTGTGTTTGTCATCCAATGCAAATATAATCTTTTTATCTATAACTGAATGAAGTGCCTGCCAATTCCATTCCAAATTTTGCCGACTGTTTTACTATGGCTGACAATCTTCTGCAGCGACTGTCAAATAGATTTAATCTCGTTTCTTTATATCTTTGCCGTATATATCAATGGTATTTCCCGCATTTGAATTATCGTTAATGTTAAGCGGGAATGATACGAAAAAAGGCCATCATTCCGATGACCTTCTGTAGAGCGGAAAACGAGACTCGAACTCGCGACCCCGACCTTGGCAAGGTCGTGCTCTACCAACTGAGCTATTTCCGCATTCGGGACTGCAAATATATGTATATTTTGGTTCCCGACAATATTTTTTTAAACATTTTTAGGCCGCAACCTATATAGATGTCTCAAATTCACGCAAAAAACGTACATCATTCTCGAAATACAGGCGCAGGTCCCTTACCTGCCATTTGAGCATCGCTATACGCTCTATTCCCATACCGAAAGCGAAACCGGAATACTCCTCGGGGTCGATGCCGCAGGCTGAAAGTACGTTGGGATCCACCATGCCGGCACCCATTATCTCAAGCCAGCCCGTCCCTTTGCATATATTACAGCCCTTGCCTCCGCAGATATTGCAACTTATATCCACTTCCGTGCTCGGCTCCGTAAACGGGAAATACGACGGTCTCATGCGTATGCGGGTGTTTTCCCCGAACATTTCCCTGACAAAAAGCAGAATCGACTGCTTCATGTCCGCAAAGGAGACGCCCTTGTCCACATACAGGCCTTCCACCTGATGGAAGATACAGTGCGCCCGCGCCGAGATGGCTTCGTTCCTGAACACCCTTCCAGGGCAAATCACCCTGATGGGCGGCCTGTTCCTTTCCATTGTCCTTACCTGTACGGAAGACGTATGCGTCCTGAGCAGGACAGGATTGTGCCCGGAGGTTATGAAAAAGGTATCCTGCATATCCCTTGCCGGATGGTCCGGAGGGAAATTCAAGGCCTCGAACACATGGTAGTCGTCTTCTATTTCAGGACCTTCCGCCAAGGCATATCCCAGTTTCCTGAATATGGATATAATCTCCTCCCTCGTAATGGAAATAGGGTGTCTTGTCCCGAGCTCGTGCATGTCTCCCGGCATTGTAAGGTCGGTTGTTCTGTCGGAAGACTCGGACTGTCCTATACGACCCTTAAGCTCGTTTATCTTTTCAGTCGCCTTGTTTTTAAGGTTATTGAGTTTCTGCCCGAACTCGCGCTTATGCTCGGCGGACACCGTCCTGAACTCATCGAAGAGCCTGGTTATCTCTCCCTTTTTCCCGAGCAGACGGACCCTGAGTTCCTCCACTTCCTTTTCGCTCCCGGCCTCGGCCCTGTCAACTTCCCGCAAAAGTGCCTCTATCTTTTCGCTTATCATAATCCTGCAAATATAATTTTACCATTGAACAGCCTTTCTCGACAGCGGCATCGTCATGCAACGCGCCCCTCCGCCCCCGCGCGGGAGTTCGGAGCCCTCTATCGTAACCACGCACTTCTTGTCCCCGCCCACATCAGCGCGGCCTTCGATTACATCCCAGGCGGGTATTATCTCGAAACCGCATTTTGACAGCTCATGCAGGGTATGGGTATTTCTCGCATAGGAAATCACTTTCCCGGGGGCAAAAGCGAAGAAATTGGCCCCGCTGTGCCACTGCTCCCTTTCCTGATCCCATTCGTCGGCACCTCCGCCGCACACTACCGGCTCAAGGTCCATCCCGAGACGGCGCAGCACGGAGACAATATTTGCCACACTGCTTATCTTCACCACTTTGCCGTTATCGATAATGATATGCACTGTCTGATATTGGTTGTCTCCCAGGATAAGCGGCTCGAAAACCATACACCTGTCCCTGTCGAGCAGGGTAAATACCATGTCGAGATGTATGAAAGACTCGGGAGAATGGGGCAGCTGCTGCACGATGACATGCCTGCGGCCTTCAGGGGCAATCCTGCAAAGACGGGAAACGAGCAGGTCGATACCCTGTGTACTTGTACGCATGCCGTTTCCTATCAGAAGTATGTCATCCCTGGCAATCAGGATGTCCCCTCCTTCCATATAGATATTCGGGTTACCGCCGCCGCTGTCGCAGGCATCGATTATGCCCGTCTCGAATTCCCCGCTCGAACGGTAAATCGATTCCATTATCAGCGACTCGCGCATCCTTACCTTATTGGCCATCTTGCAGATAAGGGCATTGTCACCTATGGTGACGGAAGAATCCCTGGTAAAATAGAAATTGTAAAGCGGGAAAAGGGCGTAATAGTCTTCATTAAGGAATGAAGTCAGAGTATTTATCTCAGCGGGGAGTCCCTCTATCAGCACTTTGGCCAGCCTGGACGGGGACATGTCCATCAACGTCCCGAAATAGTGTCCTACCTGCTCCGACATGCATATTTTCTCCAACAGGGCCCGTTTCTCACTCTCGTTTCCGAGTACCTTTACGAGAAGGTCCTCCACATAATAAACCTTTGCGATTTTAGAAAGCAGGCCCTTCAGCTGGGCATATTCCTCCTGTGCTATGGAAAGGTTCAATATATCGCTATATAAAGCCCTCTGGGCCATCTTAGGAGTCATGTTCTCCACCTCCGCACCGGGATTATGGAGCAAAACGGCCCGCAATTCGCCTATTTCAGACTGAACATCGATTTTCAACGGTAATTTTTCTGACATATATTCTATATTCTATTTACACAATTAAAGAAACGCAGCCTTGTCCCCTATTGTCAGGTCGGCTATTATCTCCTTGAACTTGGCCCCGTCCCTCGGGCACACCAGGAGTACATCATCAGTATTGACGACCATATAGTTGTCCAAGCCCTTCACGACGACAAGCTTGTTCTTCTCGGTAGAGACGACAATGCTTCTGGAGGTAGTATCCGTTACAATGTCGGAGCCCTTGACGCAATTGGCATCCTTGTCCTTTTCCGAGTGCAGGTAAAGCGACTCCCACGTACCGAGATCGGTCCACCCGAAAGAAGCCTGGAAGACCCATGCCTTCCTCGTCTTCTCCATGACCCCGTAGTCGATTGATATGCTCGGGCAGTCCTCGTATATCCCGTTTATGAAAGCCTGCTCTCTGGGGGTATAGTAATATTCCTTCCCGTCCCTGAAAAGCATGTACACTTCGGGAAGCCAGTATTCCAGTTCCTTGCAGATGGTATCCACATGCCATACGAAAATACCGGAATTCCACAGGAACTCCCCGCTGTCCATAAACACCTTGGCCAGGTCTTCGTTCGGCTTTTCGGTAAAAGTCTTCACCTTGTAGGCGATATTTCCGTCTATCGTCCTGGACTCTTTCATGTTGCACTGGATATAGCCGTAGCCCGTCTCCGGCCTGGTAGGCTCTATGCCGAGGGTAAACAGCTCATCGCTCCGTGAAGCATACTCGAGCGCGCACCTTACGGTATCTATGAAAAGCCTGTCGTTGGATATAAAATGGTCCGAGGGAGACACGACCATCGTCGCATGGGGATTCCTGCTCCTGATCTTCGTGGCCGCATAGGCTATGCACGGTGCGGTATTCCTCTTGCACGGCTCGGAGAGGATGTTGTCCGAAGGAAGGTCCGGCAGCTGTTCCCTTACAATTCCTGCATAGGATTCAGCCGTAACCACCAGTATGTTTTCCGGCGGGATTATACTGCAGAAACGGTCATAGGTCATCTGCAGGAAACTTTTTCCCGTTCCGAGAATATCCAGAAACTGCTTAGGCATGGCGTTGCGGCTTATAGGCCAGAACCGGCTTCCAACCCCGCCTGCCATAATCACGCTGTAATAATTGGCATTCATGTCCAAAAAATCTTATTTAAAAGGAATAAACGCATCCGGTATGTACTCTATCGTATATTTCCCGTCCAGTCCGAAAACCACCGACACCACATCAAACCTCACATCCGCATCCATACGGGCCTTCCTTACATAGGCCCCGGCAGCCGCGACTATCCTGCGCCGCTTCGCATATCCCACGCTTTCCTCAGGGGAAATACTGTAGGGAACATGCCTGGTCCTCACCTCCACCACATGCAATCCGTCCTCACCCTGCATTATAAGGTCTATCTCCCTGCGGCCGTCCCTCCAGTTCTTCTCGAGCAACACATATCCTCTTTGCAAAAGGTATTCCAAAGCCAGCTTCTCCCCGATCTTTCCAGTCTCCGCCCTGTCCATTTCCATTCCGCGCAAACATGCCCCGTCCGCAAAGTTAAGAAAATTACTTTCTGTACGAATTCTCTATGGAGAGTTTCAGCTCGCTCATGCTGGTCATTGTCTTGAGCTCGCCCCCGCTTACGAAAGATATGTTACCCGTCTCTTCCGAAACCACAATCGCATCCGCATCCGTATCCTGCGTTATGCTGGCCGCCGCACGGTGCCTCATACCGTACTGGGGCGGAAGTTTAAGGGTACTGATTATCGGCAGCGTGCATCTTGCCGCAAGTATCCTGTCGGACGAAATCACCATTGCACCGTCGTGCAAAGGCGTATTCTTGTAAAAAATATTTTCTATAAGGCGGCGGTTTACGGCGGCGTCGACCACATCTCCCGTTTCCACGACAAATTCGAGGGAAGAAGTATGCTGCAGGACGATAAGCGCCCCCGTCCTGGTCTCCGACATGCGGCGGCAGGCCTGTGTTATCTCTTCCAGGGAAGCTGCCTCTATCTCCTTCTCGCTCTTTCCGAACAGCAGCCTGGAAATGGAGCGCCCGCCTTTCGGGTTCGATATGTAGCGGCTGCCTATATGCAGCAGAAACCTGCGTATCTCCTGCTGGAAAATGACTATGAGAGCCACGACGCCGACTCCGAGTATCTGTCCGAGGATAGAGGAGAGCAGCCTCATGTTCAGTGCCTTTACAATCACCCACGTAAGATATATCAGCATTATCCCGGTAAAGATATTGAACACGGATGTACCGCGTATTATCCTGAACAGCTGATAGATTAGCAATGCTACAAGCAATATGTCCAGGACATCGACTACGGATATGTTGATAAAACCGAACATCAGATGGAAATACAAAAATAAGCAAAATTTATCTTTGTCCTCCCATGTACCTGACAGATTTGATATACCCGAGAGAATGCCGCGTCTGCGGGAATATTCTATGCAGCGACGAGAAATATCTCTGCCCCGACTGCGCCGGCGACATGCCGCTTACATATTTCTGGGGATGGAGGGGGAACCCCGCGGAAGAAAGGGTCCCGGGCCCGCCGTATTTCGAAAAGGCCGCATCACTGTACTTCTACAGCCGCGACAACGGCTACAGGCATATCGTACAGGGCATAAAATACGGATACCAGTTCCGTATGGGCATCTTTTTCGGGGAAATGCTCGGAAAATACATGAAAGAATACTTCGGAGACACCGACATAATAATACCGGTGCCGGTACACCCGATAAAACTCTGGACAAGGGGCTACAACCAGGCTGAAATAATCGCCCGCGGCATAGCCTCGGGACTGGGCGGCATCCCGGTCGACACGAAAACCCTGTTCCGCATAAAGTATCGACGTTCGCAGACGGCCCTGTCCATGGCAGAAAAGCCGCGGAACGTAAAAGACGCCTTCAGGGTATCGGAAAGCAGGGCCGCAAAAGGAATGTTTGCAGGGAAACATCTCCTTCTGGTCGACGATGTGCTTACCTCCGGCGCCACAGCTACGGCATGCAGGGAGGCCCTGTCAGCCCTCGGGGATATCCGGGTAAGCCTGGCTACCCTCGCTTTCGTGCGGAGCTAAAGGCCCCGCGTATCTTTTCCACGGCGTCCAGTTTTTCCCAACCGAAGAACTGCAGTTCCTTTTCCACCGTGCGTCCGTTCCTGCACAAAGTCACTGCGGCAGTATAGGGGTCCCTGCCGAAATGCCCGTAGGCGGCCGTCGGAAGATATATCGGATTCTTGAGCTGGAAAAAGTCTATTATACTTGCCGGGCGCAGGTCGAAAAGACCCCTTATGACATTTGCTATCTCCCCGTCGGCCATATCCACCGCGGCAGTCCCGTAAGTATTCACGAAAACACTCACCGGCTCCGCTATCCCGATAGCGTATGAAATCTGGATGAGGACTTCCCTGGCTATACCGGCAGCCACCATGTTCTTGGCAATATACCTGGCCGCATACGCAGCAGAGCGGTCGACCTTGCTCGGATCCTTCCCGGAGAAAGCCCCTCCCCCGTGCGCGCCCTTGCCGCCGTAGGTATCGGCTATTATCTTCCTGCCGGTAAGCCCCGTATCTCCGTGGGGGCCTCCTATCACGAATTTGCCGGTAGGGTTGACATACAGCCGTATATCCGGTCCGAAAAGCCGGCGCACCTTCTCAGGCAGTTTCGACACCATCCTCGGAAGCAGTATTTCCCTGATATCGTCCTCTATCTTCCTGCGCATGGCCTCGTCATTAGCCGGAGTACCGACAACTAACCCGTCCCCGGCAGAGAACTCGTCGTGCTGGGTGGAGATGACTATCGTATGTATCCTGAGCGGCCGGTGGTCATCGCCGTACTCTATGGTAAACTGGGATTTGGCATCAGGCCTCAGATATGGCATGAGGGAGGGTTCGCCCTTTCTTATTCGGGCCAGTTCCATAAGGGACATGTCCGCCAGAGTCAGTGGAAGTGGCATGAATTCCTCCGTATCGTCCGAGGCGTAACCGAACATCATCCCCTGGTCTCCCGCACCCTGCTCGCGCCGGTCCGAGCCTACGACCCCCCTGTTTATGTCCGGAGACTGGCCGTGGACCGCCGAAAGTATGCCGCACGAGGCAGCATCGAACATATATTCCGCCTTTGTATAACCTATTTTCCTTATAGCCCTGCGGACCACATCCTGAATATCCACATAGGCTTCCGATGACACCTCGCCCCCGACTACGACGAGGCCGGTGCTTACAAAAGTCTCGCACGCCACTTTCGCCTCCGGGTCCTGGCGGAGGAAATCGTCCAGTATGGCATCCGAAATCTGGTCGGCCACCTTGTCAGGATGGCCTTCGGAAACTGCTTCCGATGTAAACAAATATGACATAGCAATATATAAAAAAATAAATCTCACCCGCATGGGAGAGATTTGACACAAACACTAACTATATGAAATCTATCGTTTTAGCATTTTTTATCGTGGTTGCAAGCAGGCAAATCTCTCCACTTCGGGGCGCAAAGATACTAATCATTTCCATTTGCGCAAACATTTTTTACACGAAATCCGCCCCTGCGGCTCGAAAACATGGGCAGGGGCGGATTAATGTATCGGAAACAGAAAAACAACGCTATTCCGACAGCAGCACTTCGCCGGCGTCCCTGACTACAGCCTCTTTCCACTTGTCGCTGTAACCGGGCTGGTCCGGAGAAGCCGGTATCCTGTCCGAATTCCCGTTATCCATAAACGAACCGTCGGGGTTCTGTTTCTTTATATTGCCGTCCATATACTTCAACAGCAGATAAATATCCATATCGGAATACGCCTTGAACAGGTCCTGTGCAGTATTGGAGGAATACTCCGTAAGGAACTCGCGTACAGCCGCAATATCCTCTTCCTTGGGCTTGTCTCCCAAAATACGCACCGCCTCGGCATCTATTGCGGGGATACGCCCGATCTCAGCATTTTCCCGCGCATCGGCCAAAGCCCGCACCTCGGGAGCCACCCTGTCATAAAGCATATATGCAAAATTGGCTATCCTGTTGGTAACCCAGAAAAGCGATGTGGGAGAATACTCTATAAGGCTTCCGTTCCCGGTCCTTATACATTCCGGGACCGCATTCACGGAAGTATATACCGGAGTAAGGCACGATGTCGCGGCGTCATCCACGCCGAACCAGATTATGCCGCCTATCTCGTCCGGAATCCAGCCGCGGCTCTGGCATACAATCCAGAAACCGGTCTGCTGGGTAGCTATTGCCCTCTCGTTCAGATAAGTCTTCCCATCGACCTCGAAATCCATCGGCCTCCATCTGTAAGGCGTATGGTGTCCGCCTGCGCCTATGTCCACAGTCATATCCATGGGGGTCCCCTCGTAATGGTCCCTCATGACATCGGCAATATCCTTCACCCCTACCTTGGAGGCGGGCCTGATAAACAGGGGAAGCCTGTTGTCAGGATTATAGCCCATTGCAAAATCGAGATACTCATCGGCATCCCTGTCACCTATCATACCGCCTCCGAGAATATTGAATGCAGACCATACCCTGGCCTCGCAGCCTCTCAGGGCGCCGAAATTCAAGGGGGCATACGCATCCGCAAAACTGAATTCCTCGTCAGTGCCCTCGAAATAGCCCATCTCGCGGGCAAAATCCACGACATCCTTGGAATACATCCAGTTCTCCTTATCCTTGAAATCGATGTTGGTAATCCTGGCCTGGTTGGCATGGGCGCATATATAGCCGTCCGGTACGCGGGCCGCTACCCATACCGCACCTTTCCTGAGATTGTTCCCGTCCGCATCGGTCTTGGAGCCCTTGCCTATCATCTCCATTATCCAGACCTCGTCCTTGTCGCCGATCGAGAAAGACTCCCCGCTCGAGGCATAGCCGTATTTCTCGACAAGCGAAGCCATTATCGCGATGGCTTCGCGGGCCGTCCTGGCCCTCTGCAGCGTTATGTATATAAGGGAACCGTAATCCATTATCCCCTCGGGGTCGTAGAGCTCGGGACGGCCCCCGAATGTCGTTTCAGTTATTATAAGCTGATGTTCATTCATATTCCCTACCGTCTGATAGGTACGGCGCACCTGCGCTATTTCTCCAAGGTATCTGCCCGTATCCCACTCGGTTATGGGCAGCAGGCTGCCTTTCTTGAAAATACCGGCCGGAGAAAAATAAAGCTCCCCGTAAAGCTGGTGCGAATCCGCCGAATACGAAATGAGGACGGAGCCGTCCTTTGAGGCTCCCTTTGTAATAAGGACATTGGTACAGGCCATGCTTTCCGTAGCCAGAAAACAGCCGGCACCCATACATAGAATGAGTTTGACTATTTTATTCATGTGCATTTTTTAATAAATTTGCATAACAATTTTCAAAAGTAATATTTTTAGCCGAATTTAAAATAATGAGAGCAAAACTGACAGTAAAAACAGTGGCTGCCGCAATCATAGCCGCCTGCTGCTCCATCCCCGCATCGGCCCAGCAGGAAATCAAATCACCCGAGGAAATGGCCTCCGAAGAGGCTACGCGCCTTGAAAGCCTGCTCTCCCTCGAGCCGCACCAGACTTTCTTTATCGACTCGGTCCTTGCCCACGACACGAAGATGATGTATGAAGAGATGAAGGCCCTGCAAAAGGACGGGGTCATGGAAGAGACTGTCTACAGGCAGATAAGGGACAAATGGACGGAGTCGATAAACAGGGCCTACAGGGAAATCCTCACCGATACCCAGTGGATAGCCTTCCTGAAATCCCAGGGGAAATTCAAAGAAGCCCGCAAGGCCGCAAAGTCACTTAAGGAAAAGGAATAATGTCCCTACAGAGGGAGCATGCACGGCCTGCGCCCTTTAAAATAGGCCTCGTAACGGATTCCGGCGGCACGGGCCATATCGGCATATAAGGAGAACCTGTCGCCGATACGCTCGGGGCCGTGCGCATCGGAACCGAGGCTGACAGCCTCCCCGCCCAGTTCCCTGAACCTTCTGAGCACCTGCACATCCATCCGCGGCTCCTTTCCCCTGTACAGCTGGTAGGTCTTCGTATTTATCTCCAGGGTCTTGCCGTTTTCAGCAAGATAGCGCAGGATGCTGTCCATAATGTCAGAATATTCAGAATAACGAAGTACAGTATCGCCATACGGGGAATACCTGACTATATAGTCGTAATGGCCGAGTATGTCGAAATCCTCCATCTCGGTTATCCCGTTATAGAACGCCTCAAGATACCTGCCGTAGGCCTCCCTGCATCCGTATCCCCTGTAATACTCCCCGTAATACGGGTCGTGCCCGTCTATAAAATGTTGGGAAGCTATTACGCAGTCAAAAGAATTTTCCCTCAAAACGGACCTTATTTTCTCCATGCTCTGCTCCTGCACGCCGATTTCTATGCCTTCGAGCAGGATAAAGCCGTCCTTTATGCCGTCCCGCACTTTCTCTATCTCATCCTGCTGCGCATCTATGTCGAGGTCGTACACCTTAATCCCTGCAGGAGGGTCGAAATCGAAATGGTCGGTAATGCAGATACCCTTCAGCCCTGCCTTCCTGGCCGCCTCCACGGCCTGTCCCACTTCCATTGCAGAGTCGAAAGAGAAGTGGGAATGAGAATGATTGTCAATTAAATCCATTCACCTTCCATGTTTTAAGGCTGTCTATCCAGACCACCGAAACGGTGTTGTACAGCATTGCATCCTGATAAGGCACCACTATTTCGTATTCCACGCTTACGGAATCCCTGGCAACGTCATTCACCGCCATCCTTACTGTACGGGTCATCGCGGAGAGTTCCATAAAGGCATCGTGAAGGTCTCCGGAGAGGGAGTCGGCCATGGCCTTAGTCTCAGCCAGTCTGTCTGTTACATCTCCCGTAGACAGCCGGGCGGCCTCATCGTAGTCGGCATGGAAAAACGAGCGTATAAACTCATCAGCCACATCAGCTGCCGCCTCTGTCCTTCCGGCCGAACAGCCCGCCGCAAAAAAAGCGGCAAGGGCCACCCCGATAATTGTCCGTCTAAAATGTCTCATACTAATTTCACAATTGTTATCCCGCTGCCGCCCCTTTCCACGTGCTCATCGCCGAATGAAGCCACACCGGGGGTTATTTTCAAATATTTCCTGATTTCTTCCTTCAATATCCCATTGCCTTTCCCGTGGAGGATGGACACTTCCCCCACACCTACCATCACGGCATCATCGATAAATCTTGTAACAGCAGGGACTGCCTCGTCCAGGCGCATCCCGCGTATGTCTATCGACGGCTTGAAATTCAGCCTGCGTTCGCTTATCGACCCGCTTATGCCGCCGGAATCCGCCTTCTTCGCCGACAGGGCTTTCTGCACCCCTGCCGGGGCCGGCTCCACCTTCGACATGTCCGTCCTCGTAAGGATATCCCCGACAGCTACGGACAGTTTCGTGCCCGAGATGTCAATCACCTTGCCCGCAAGGCCATTGTCTTTTATCCTCACATAAGAGCCTACGGATATCTCCTTCGCGGCAGGCTTTACCGGGCCTTCCTCCTGCACCGCCTGTCCTGGCTCCGCGGCCGAAGCCGGCCGGGCATTCCTTTCACGCCTCAGCCTGCGTTCCTCATTCCTGCGCTTGCGCTCGACTATGCGGGCCATCTTCCTGTCTATCTCGTCATCGCCGGCATCCTGCCCGGCAGAAGCGACTTCCCTTGCAAAATCATCGAGCTGCCTGCGGGCCACGATAGTACGCTGCTTTTCCGCCTGGCTCTCCCGGATCTCCCGGATAGTATTCTCTATCTTCCTGTTGGCTCCGGAAAGCATTTCCTCCGCCTCTGCCCTTGCCCTGTCTATTATCTCTTTCCTCAGAGCCTTGATTTCCCCAAGCTCCTTCTGATACCTGTCGGTAATGCTCTCCAGCGTCCTGTCTGTCGCCCTTATCCGGGTAAGTCTCTCTTCAAGCTGTCTCCTGCTTCGGGCTATCTTCTTGAGATTCCTCTCAATATTTACAAAATCCTCCCCTGCCCTTTCCTCAGCGCCCCTCACAATACGTTCGGGAAGCCCTATCTTCCGGGCAAGCTCGAATGCGAACGAATTGCCGGGAAGCCCTATTTCCAACCTGAACAGCGGCCTGATGTTCTGCACGTCGAAGAGCATGGCCCCGTTTATCACGCTGCGGCTCGTCCCCGCATAGAATTTAAGATTGGTATAATGAGTCGTTATCACACCGTAGCATCCCTTTTCCTCTATCTCCCGAAGTATCTCCTCGGCAATCGCGCCCCCAGCCGCCGGCTCTGTGCCGGAACCGAATTCGTCGATAAGCACGAGGCTGCGCCCGTCCGCATTCCCGATTATCTCCTTCATATTGTTCAGATGGGAACTGTATGTGCTAAGGTCGTTCTCTATCGACTGATCGTCGCCTATATCTATGAAAATGTCCTCGAATACGGACATCTCGGAACTTTCGGAGGCCGGTACGGGCATTCCCCACTGGAACATATACTGCAACAGTCCCACCGTCTTGAGGCAAACGGACTTGCCTCCCGCATTGGGTCCGGAGATCAGAAGTATCCTCTTTTCCGGCGTAAGGACAATGTCGAGCGGCACTATGGCCTTTTCTTCCTTGCGCAGCGCCGCCTCGAGTAAGGGGTGCCTGGCGTTTTTGAGAATCAGTTCTCCGCGGTCGGAAATGACCGGCATGCCCCCGCCGAAAACGGCGGCGCATGAAGCCTTGGCCCTTATGAAGTCCACCTCCCCAATATAACTTCCTGAGACGAGAAGGTCATCGATATACGGTCTCAGAAAATCGGTAAAGTCCGTAAGGATCCTTATTATCTCCCTCTGTTCGTCAAAGTTAAGCTGGCGGATCTCATTGTTCAGCTCGACTATGCCGATAGGCTCTATGAAAAAGGTCTTGCCCGAGGCCGACTCGTCATAGACTATCCCGGGAATCTTCTTCTTGTTCATGGCCGAAACTGGGATGAGCATCTTCCCGTCCCTTACCGAAACGGCCGCATCAGGATCGGCGATGCCGTCCCGGACAGCCTCCCGGAGTATGGCCTGAATCCTTTTCGAAGCCGAGCCTTCCTTATCCCTTATCGCCCTCCTTATGGACAGGAGCTCCTCTGAGGCATTGTCGCGTATCTCCCCGTAACGGTCGAGTATCGAATCTATCCTTTCCGCAATATCGGGGAAGTAGGGCACACCCGAAGCAAGCTCCTTAAGCCGGGGATATTTTTCCCGGCTGCAGTTTCTGAAAAAGGACAGCAGCCGGCGCAGCACGTCAAGATACCCGCGCAGCTTGCCGAGCGACAGCCTGTCTATATGGGAATATTCGGCCTTGAGAGGGGAAAGTATCGGGATGCAGTCGACATAGTCCGTATCCGGAAACGAAGACTCGAACATGAGTATAACCCTCATCTCGTCCGCAAGGGCAAGCCTTCTGCCAATCTCCTCCGGAGAAGACGACACCTCCTCGCCCGCAGCCCTCTCCGCTCCGGTACCTGTCGAGCATCTCGCGGCCACATCGGCCCTTATCCTGTCGAAGCCGGTCTTCGCCTCTATTTTCGAAACGTTCCTCACAACCGGCAAAGATAATCGCTTTTCGGCTTGCATGTGCAGCGCCCGGGCCAAATGCCACGGGACATCGACAGAGACCGGCCCGGCTACGATTTTGACAAATTTTCACTATGTTTGCATCAAGGAGTGGACAGAGGCGGCATGCCTCTGAAGCAATACCTGGGCGAGAATGTGGTAATTTTCCGGTAAACAGGAACACGCGCACTCAGCATTCGTACGGCTAACGTTACGGGTGTGGAATCGCGCGTGTGTTTGTTTACGGGTTTTACCACAACCTTCGCTCAGACATTGCCCGTTCCACACCCTTTTTCCGATACAGGCCTCCGGTGAAGGGTTCTTGAACGATGCAATCCGCTATTTGTCTGAAACGGGCCGGACACTACTCCCGATGCAACGGTCGCCCCATTCCACGTAGCAGCAGCCGCTATCGAAGCGAAGGCCATCAGCGTACTGCGTGCCACTCTCGTAGGGCGTAGAACTCCAATAGTAGCCGCTCTCCCCAACGTCGTAGAACGAGGACTCAAAACGGTTACCTGCGGCAGGCAGATAGATGCTGTTACCGTTAGGTCCGGTGACCTTGTACCCATAAGAATCCCCTTGGCTGGTCCATTCCCATACACACCTGTCCACCAGTTCCTGCAGCTCCTGCTCTGTAGGCATGCGCCAGCCTTCGCCCCAGTTGGCCGTGGCAGCATCATACTGAGGATTGCCGGAGATATCACCCAGTTCTACGCCAGATGTAACACTGTTTTCTTCTGTATATTCCGTCTTCGTCTCTATCTCGCCCCAGGCATAGTAGTCACCGTACTCTGAAGGAACAGAGGCGCCGACATTGCAAGTAGCCCACCTGACACTAAGGCCGAGGTCGACCCACTCGTGGCCGTTAGTTTCCCCGGTTCCCCCTGCCGGCTGTATCACAGTGACATATATTAGCCTGTCGCCGTCATATATCACAAATTCAGCACTTCTTCCGTCATTGCCGGTATTAACCTCATTAACATTGACAACTATTTCACATAACCCTGCCTCACCTGATAAAGGGGCAACCGAAAACCACTTTGCAGTATTTTCAATCCACCAATCGGACTGCATTTCTATTGCTATGCTAAAGGCTTCATTCAATTCATTAGACACCTCTATCTCATAATAATCTTCTGTCTGGCCACCGGACTCATTACCGGAGCCTTGTCCTGGCGTCGTGAAACTCCTGACTTCCCCGCTGACCTCGACGACACCGTCGGTAATGCTGAAAACATAGTAATAAGTCGTTCCGGCTTCAAGGCCGTCGGCCGTAACGTTATAATAATGGGTCGCAGTATCGTCCTGCGAGATGTGCCTTCTCCATGTACTGAAGGTCTCTGTCCCCTCTGCCGGAAAATCCGGGCTCTCGGATACGGCGAACTCGCAATCGAATGAATGGTCCGAAGCGGACTGTTCCCATCTTACGCTTCCTGTCAGTTCCGCACTGTTCTCGTCCATACTGTCCCCGCTTACCTCCAATGTCCTGACAGTGGGATTGTTCTTCCCTATGACATATATATCGAGTGGATTGCAGGCGGCAAAAATAAGCGCCGCCGAAAATATCCATGTCGCTGCTTTTAAATAAATATTCTTCATATTGTCCTTGATTCGATCCGTTAACATCTAAAAAATAAAGCCCACGCCGGCATTCAGGGTCCAGTTTCCGGGAAGGTCCGGATTTGGCATATTAACATTGCCGAAATAGGAAGTCCCTATATTGAGCATAAGGAAATCTATCCTCAACATCAGGCCCAAATCGGCTACGATGGCTCCTTCAGTCATATACGGGTGGACATCCTTCCATGCTGAGCCATAATCTTGAACCACAGGGAACGGTTCGGTTGTCACCCATCTGCCGTCAGCCAGTTCATGCAGATCCTGTATAAGCGCCAGGCCCGCCCCGAAATACAGATGCAGGGCGCAGCCAAGGCGGGCAATGGCACCGATTGTCAGGACAGTATGGTTCTTCTTGGTGCGGCCCGTCGTCCACCAGTAGCCAGGAGCGGCTTCTCCGCCGTAGTGTTCACTGCTGTAGTTGTTCGGGGACATATTGCCTTCATAGCCGTCCAGCCAGGTAAGCGCCCTTATATACCAGCCCCAGCGCTTGACTGTTCCGAACATTATTCCCAATGACGGAGCCGTCGCGGTACCGAAACCGTCTATTCTGGTCCCGGTCTGCAGGGAAATGAAGAAACTGTGCTTCAAAGGCTCGCGGTTCCACCACGTCTCGGGGCTCATGGTTACCGTCATGCCATCGGATATGCGTGCCCTGGCAGGCTTCATGCCTGAATGGAAGGCTTCCATGCCGCCACGGGCAGCACCGGATCCCAATGTAAAGGTTCCGTCGAGTCCGGAAAATACGGAGTCCCGGCCGTTGTTGAATTCTATTTTGACTCCGGGAATGGGATTGCCGTGCCTGTCCACGACTTTTCCCCTGACAGCATCCTGGGCATAGGCCGAAAAGCCCATTGCAATGAGGATGCAGGATAAAATGATTGTTCTCATCAGTATTCTGTATAAAATTTATTTTCTCAGTTTTATCGATTTCCATGTATCGGCCACAGCTTCGGCCGCAGTCACCGTAGGGGTCTGCGCCTTCCGGTTCACTACTACCGACTGCTGCTCCACCTTCTCGGTCACATACGAAGCCAGTTCGGCCAGAGTCACGTCTCCCCTGGTATCCTGAAGTTTTTTCAGCAGGAAATAAGTAAACAGCCCGTGGCCCTTATCGGTATACGGCAGTGCGGTCTGCTCGTCGGAGACGGCGGAGAATATCACCGTACTGCCGCTCGGGGCATTCTGTTTCGTCCTGACGACCACCCCGCGCATCCCGCTGTCCTCAAGCACCATGCCCCCATTGCGCTGTCCCCCGCTGAAACATGCGTCCATAAGTACGACCACACTCTCGGCATTGAGACTGCCAAGGTCGGCATACACCCTGCCCAAAGGGAAACATGCAGATGTTTCTATGCCGTCTGAATCCACGGGCAGCAGGTATGCATCCTTAGTCCGCTCGTCCGGAATGCCGTGGCCGGCATAATAGAAGATTACGTTTATATCCCCGTCGTAGACATCGGATACGTTCTTTATATCCCTCATCGCCCGCATGAATACTCCGTAAGTGGCATCCTCGTAATACCGGACATTGCTTTCCGGTATACCCAATGTCATGGTACAGTATTTCGCCAGCGTTCTGCCGTCATTGATTGCCATAGGCACCGGCGATACCATCTGGTAATTTTCATTGGCTATGATGACCGCAAATGTCTTTGCGTTCGTGGCGGGGTTCTCTGGAATATTCATATCCACATCGGAAAGGCCTACGCTCACGCTTTTCCTGCTTATGCGCTGCGAAGGCTGCCCGTGGGATGAAGATCCGGTGGCAAGACGGCTGTAATCGATATCGGCGAACTGCATGTCCACTACGGTTTCCGTATAATTCAGCGCCTCGCTGTCGTCATACCTGTATATCCTGCCTGTCGGGCTGACAAGAGTAAGAGAAGAGAGGGCAAAGCGGTCATCCTTGATATAATACTCGGGATTGCGGAACTGCATGCCGTTCCAGTTGCTTTCGAACATGCGCGCTTCATTGTCCGCCCGCGGTACGGGTATGATTATCTCGCCGTACCTGGTTTCGGCCAAGAATACTTCGTTCTCCGCATCGTACGGCCTCAATACGATATCCGACGGATCCGGGTCTTCGGCATATATGCTGATATAATTGTCCTCCGCCGCCTTGAGAAGTTCTTTCACCTTTGCCTGGCGGGCATCTTCGGTCACCCTTGCCTTATACTCGTCGAGAGTCTCGTAAGGGTCCTTCTCCTGCCATTTGCCGATACGGTCCTCGACATATTTCCTGGCATATGATGAATACGCCGGAATACCGTCCCCGGACGACTGTAGCTGCCTGCCGCCGGCATCGATCGGATGTCCTCCGTTACCGACAGCCGTACCGTTGACGGCCATCATGGAAGGGATATCGTTCCCCGAAACCTCCATCCCGCCTGCAGCAAGAAGCATCCTGTTGGTCCGCGCCAAGGATTCGTGTTTGCCCGTACAGCTGTAGGCTGTCGCCAAAGCCTGCAGGAACATTACCGAAGAAGGAGATGATTCCACCACGTTTTCCATTATTGGAATCGCCTTGCCGAAATACTCTGCAGCAAGTCTCCTTTCGCCACGGTTGTAATAGAGTACCGCCAAATTGTAGGCATTCATCGCCTGATGTTCGGCAACTTCCAGGCTTCTCGGCATTATCTGTCTCAGTTTCCCGTACACTTCCATGGCCTCCCTGAAGTTCCTGTTATCTTCATGCAGTCTGCCCTGGATGTTGAGCAGGGTGGGATCGGACGGTTTGATGGACAGGGCCCTTGAGACATATTTCTGCAGTCGGGCATTGTCTTCCGCGTCTATACAGGCGTTTATCGTCATCGAAAGGATATTGAAGTCAGAAGGCCAGATACTGCTTGCCTCTTCCATGACATCGGCGGCCTGCCGGTAATCCTTGACATAACTGCACGCTTTCGCCAAATACATATACACGTTCTTCCTGTTTTGCGAAGCGCCCGTAGCTATATATTCCCTCAGATAAGGAATCGCCCGCCTATAGTCTTTGGAATTATATGTACCGGAAGCGGCAAAATACACCATCGTCGGGTAATAGTCATCCCTGGGGAAAGATGTACCGGAAAACTCTTCCATCATGGGAATGTCCACGAACGCCTGCGCAAGAAGAAGGGCATTATGCTGCGAGCCTTTCCGGGAATACCAGACGGCCCCCTGCTGAAGGTAGGGGCGCATCTCGTAAAGCCTTTGCTTGGCATCCATATAGTCCTGCGAGTCCCGCGAAGAATTCTTCAGGGCGGAAACATTGTCCCTATAAGAATCATACAGGGAAGAATAATCGGATTCCGTCCAGCCCGGCGTCCGTGCGTCAGCCGCATGCGCCAGGCTGAAAAGAATAAGGAGAGAGAACAGCAATCTTCTCATAGCCGCAGGTTAAAATACGTCTATAAAAAGGAATTCAACCGATATTCTCCTGTGTTCGCCGCCGACCTCGTCGGATACGACGATATTGTACCTGTAGTCGACATCCATGAAACCGAGCTGTTCCACATTGCGGGATATATAGTCCTTAATGCCCGCAGCCCTTACAAGAGCCAGCTGGTCATTTTCCGTTATGCCTGTTGCGGATGTGACCGTAAGCCTGAACGGCCCGTCCCCTCCGGCAACCTCGGTATTTTCAAATTCGCCGTACGAACCGTCATACGCTATTCTGCTGTTGATCTTCAGACGGTCCGCCATTCCCGTAACAGTAACGGCCAGCCTGCGGCCCGGTACAATATACTGGGCGAATTCATCTGAAAATGCATTTCTGATAATCCGCGCCAGGGACATCGCCGCACCTGAGTTGTCCGTTTTATACTGTCCCGGTGCAAAATCCTCTTTTTCAGAGAAACCCTGCTCTACATTATATGAAAAGCCTACCGCATAATTGACTATCTTTTCCCCGGCATCGTCAGTAGAGGGTATCACCCTGGTACTTACCGCTATCTGTGTATGGTTGGATATGATATTGCGCTCAAGGGAGGTGTTGACAACCTCATCCTTTATCTCTTGCAGCCTCATCTCTTCCATATTTGACATCTGCACCAGTTCCAAAGGAACTATGTCCTCATCGTATGCCAGATATTCGAGAGATTCGCGGCTCCTGTTGTCGAATGTATAAGTCTTTCCGGACTGCGGGTTGTACACCTCGGTATATATTACCTCGAATTCATCCCTGTCATCCAGCCCATAGAGAGTATTGCGGAATTCCAGGCTGCCCGGGTCCATGAAGTCATTTACCTCATCCGAAGGCACGTCGAGATAGATAGAAGGCATATTGTCAAACCCCACCTCGAGTTTATTGTTCCGCATATTGAAATTGTCCAGAGTCACGGTGGAAGCCTGGAGCATACTGCCGGCCATTCTTGTCGCTATTTCCTGTTCAAACAGCCTCATCTGCTCCATTCTGGTATCCTCGTTGACACGGAGCCTGTAATCTTCCAGTGACTCTCCGGGCATCTGGCATGCCCATTCATCCATCCTCGCATCCAGTTCCTGCCGTA
>DVLA01000041.1 GCA_018715745.1 Candidatus Coprenecus stercoripullorum | reverse complement strand
CGGCATGATAATACCGCCCACGGAATTTACGGCATCTACGACAACCCTGTACCTTTTTTTACGCACTGCTTCCGCATCGACGAGTGGATGGGCAAGTACGGCATCTATATGGGCCTGTGTAAAATCCTTATATACAATATTTCCAAGTTCATCAACCCCGCTATAGCAGAAATTTCCGCCAGTAGCTGTCTCCAGCAACCTCGCACCTGAAGCCGCATCTATAAACTCCCCGTTGCGGTCAAGCAGTTTAAGCGCATTCCACTGTTTGGGGTTATGTGAGGCGGTAATAATAATACCCCCGTCGGCTTTCTCGAAAACAACGGCCATCTCCACCGTCGGGGTCGAGGCCAGCCCGGCATTCACCACATCTATCCCGCATGCTGAAAGAGTACCGCACACGATTTGATCTACCATCGGTCCTGAAAGACGCGCGTCCCTTCCTACCACTACCTTGAGCCTGCTGCCGGCAGAGCCGTCTTTAAGCATTGCAGAATATGCAGATACGAACTTTACAATGTCTACAGGCGTAAGGGCGTCCCCCGGGAATGAGCCTATTGTACCGCGGATACCGGAAATGGATTTAATAAGTGTCATGGATTTATAGTTTTTATATTATTTCTATATCGGATGCCCTGAGCCATCCCTGCCTGCCGTCGGCAAGTTCTATCCTGTCCCAGTCCCCTACGGTCTCGATAATGACCACATCCGTTCCTTCATGTATGACAAACAGGGGGGGAGCCATCTCAGCCGGGGAACTCTTGACGGATGTAACGGGGGAAATGACTACGGCCCCGTCCCGGCTGTTCCGCCATGCATTGCTGCTCAAGGTAAATGCAAGCGATGAAGCGGAAAAAATGACAAGCACTATGGAAAAGGCGAAAGACACCTTCCTCAGGCCCGGCCTCGGGGCATAGACAAAAAGAAGTACGGCTACAGCCGCAGACAGGAGAAATATAAAGAACATCCATGCCCACGAATCAGCTGTAAGCGCATCGCGCAAGTCCCTGAGCCACGTTACCATTACAAATTCCGGGACCGGCTCGATCCTGTCCAGTGCGGAATTGCGGGCAAAAGCCAGATTGACCCTGGCATCCTCGAATGACGGATCTATCCTGAGCGCCCTTTGATAATAAACAATAGCTTTGCCGGTATACCCTCCGACCTTATAATAGCAGTTGGCAATGTTATAATACAGGTCCGCCGAAAGATATCCCTGATTCTCAAGGGAGATGAATCCTTCAAGCGCATTCGCATAATCACCTTCGGAATAGTATTCCACACTCCTGTTCCATATGGAATCGGCATCGGAAGCTGTCCGGGCATGCAAGCCTGACGCCGCAAGGCACATTATTGCGGCAAACATATATCTTAATCCTGTCATATCGTATTCTCAATCTGTGAAATCACATTTTCTGCAAGCGTATAGGCCGACTTGGCGTCCCCCCACTGGTTCTCCGGGGAATATATGGCCTGCTCGCACGTGTCGAGCAATGAAAGCAGGTCGCCGGCTGTCCGGTCCCCAACTCCTGCCGAACGCAACTCCATGGTTATCCTGTCACGGCTGAGATCCGAAACGGGAAGCATGAGCTTGTCCGCAATATATCCGTACACGGCCCTGTGAAGTTCCCTGTAAAAATCGGCAGGTCTGCCTTCTCTGAGGAAAGCGTCCGCATTGCGGAGCCTGAAACGTGCGGCCTTCCTGGCCCTGCGGTTCCTGACGACAGCCGCATTGCCCAGCAGCTTGCGCCTGCGCTCGATAACGAATGCAACGGCGGCCGACAAAACGGCTATGGCAACAGGGACGATATACATGAACGGAGACTCCGCTATGCTGCGCCCTGCCGGCTTCAGGCCGCTTCCGTCCACTGCAATATATCTTATATCTTCCCCTATGGTCTTGACACCCTGCTTGTTTATCCCAGGCTGCACGACTGTGGGCCCGGTTGCATTCCCTTTAGCCACCTCGACTTTCATCTGAGGAGCCTTCAGCGTCCTGTAACGGCCGGCCGACACATCATAATAAGAAAACTCCACCCCGGGCAAGGTAAAACTCCCGTAACTTCTCGGTATAAACGGATATTCGAAAACCTTCTTTCCGGTAAATCCGTCCGGGCCCGCCTTATAGCCGTCCGTCTTCTTGACATCGTAGGACTCGAATTCAGGCGGAAGCGTCACATCGGGAGCCTCAAGCATGTTGAAATTACCGTCACCGGAAACAGTCACCGTCAGCGATGAAGCCTCGTGGGCCTTCAGGCTGTCCGTTGAAAGGGCCACTTTCATGTCGAACTTCCCCACCCCTCCGGTAAAAGAAGCCGGGGCTCCGCCGGGAAGAGGCTTCACTCTCACTGTAACAGCTTCCGAGGCCACCCTTTTGCGGACTGTCTGGTAAGTATCGAAAAAATCATCGAAAAAAGATGTAGCGGGAGAATTGTCCCTGACCTGAATCAGGCAGACGATTTCCGCCGGGTCTATGACTATCTCCCCGGACTGCTGGGGGAAAAGCATGAATTTACGCAGCAGTGCGGAATTATACACCTTGCCACCGTAATTTTCCCTTTTAAAAGAAATATTCTGAGGCGTGTCCGTCTCCTGACTCCAGAAACCGTTGAATGACGGGAAGCGCACATCCTCGAGACCCGAAATAGCCGAATTCTGGCAATAAAGCTTTATCGTTGCCATGACAGGTTCCCCGACTGCCACTTCCGTCTTGCTTACATCCATCTTCAGAACAAGATCGGCACCCGCCGACGCCCTTGCGTCAGTACGGCCGGAGGAAGTCCCTTTCCCGGACGCTTTCACAACCTCTACAACCGTTTCCGGTGTCTCGTATTTGCGTCCGTCTATCATAATGGATGCGGCAGGCAGAATGAACTTCCCTTCCTTCAACGGTCTCAAGGTATATGTATAACTTCTCTGTCTTACGGTAGTACGCTTGCCGTTGAAAATATTCGTACTCATCATCGTAGAGGACATCGGGCCCGCAAGGACCTCGAAGTCCGGGAACTGCGGCGGGACAAACCCTGAAAAGGCATCCTTTTCCGCCGTTGCTGTATATACGGCATTGAAGACCTCGTCCGATGCCACCACAGCCGGTGCATCTACAGTAAACTCCGGCTGGGCATGGGAAATACCCGCACCGATAAAGAAAACCGCAAATAAAAATATCAGTCTGCTCCTTAACATACGCCTTACCAATTCTTTTCTTTCTCTCTTGTCTTTTCCTTCTCGGCCTTGGCCTTCTTCACTTTTTCCTGTGTATCCTTCTCCTTGTCCTCTATGGCCTGAAGCATCTGCCTTGCAGCCTGCGGAGAAATTGCCGGCTGCTGCCCGTCAGACCGGTCCTGATTGTCCTGCCGGTCCTGATTATCATGATTATCCTGATTATCCTGCTGCTGTTCCTGACTGTCATCCCGGTTCCTGTCGTCCTGCTGACTGTCCTGCTTGTCACGCCCGCCTTGCCGGCTCTGATTCTGACTTTCCTCCAACAGCTTCTGGGCATAGGCCAGATTGGATTTGGTTTCCATATTGTCAGGCTCGAGTCTCAATGACTCCTTATAGGCCTCCACGGCCCCGGCATAATCCTTCTGCTTCAAGGACAGATTGCCGCTGTTGTGGAAAAAGTCAGAAGCCTTTGATGCAGAGAGTCTCTTGAGAGTATCACCGAGATCCTTATAATACAATGCAGCTTCATTGAAGCGCTCCATCCGGTAAAGGGTATTGCCCATATTATACCTCGCGGCGGTAGAAAGCGAATCCTCGACAAGAGCCCTCCTGTAGTCTATCTCGGCCTCCCGATAATTCTCCTTGTCGAAGTTCCTGTTGCCTTTACGCACTTCGTGTCTGTCCTGCTGCCCGTAAACCGGCAGGGACAGAAAAAGCACAAGCGGCAGGGCAAGAATCCTGGCCTGTCTGCCGAAAAGCGTTTTCCTGTTCCTGGTATCCGAGATGCAAAACTCGAGTATCAGGAAAAACAACGCTATCGCGAAAAAATACATATACTGTTCATCGAATTCCTCAAACACAAACGATTTGTACAATTTCTCATCCATACTGCGAATATCCTCGATAATAGGATTCAGGCCGAATTCCGAATCACCGGCACGGACATACATCCCGTTCCCAGCCTCGGCAATCTGCTTCAGGGTATTTTCATCCAGCCTGGTTACGACTATGTTTCCGTCAGGCCCGCGCAGAAGTTCTCCGTCATCCATGGGAATCGGCTGTCCCTCCGGCGAACCGACCCCGATACAATACACTCTCGCGCCCATATCGGCAGCGTCCCTTGCTGCCGCCACAGGATCATCCTCATGATTCTCCCCATCGGTAATAAGTATTACCGCCCTGCTGTTCTCGCTGTCGGCAGTAAAACTCCTCAGGGCCGTTCTGAGAGCATCCCCTATTGCGGTCCCCTGTACAGGGACGGAACCGGTGCTTATCGAGTTGAGAAATATCTTCGCGGACACGTAATCCGAGGTTATGGGAAGCTGGACAAAAGACCTTCCGGCAAATACGATGAGCCCTACCCGGTCATCCCTCAGGCGGTCCACCAGTTTGGATATGGCGAACTTGGCCCTTTCCAGGCGGTTGGGAGAATAGTCCTCGGCCCTCATGGAATTCGAGACATCGAGCACAATCATTATTTCCGCACCCTTTATTTGCCTTTCTTTCAATGAAGCCCCTATCTGCGGCCTGGCCATCCCTATGAAAAAGAACAGCAGGGCTGCGGCGAAAACCGATATCTTCACCCAGCCTTTCCTTCTTGAAACCGTAGGGGCAAGGTCTTCGACAAGGTCAGGCTGGCCGAGCCTTTTTATCCTTCTCTTCCTTACGCCGCGCATTATGCCGTACAGCACAAAAACGAGCGGCAGCAATAGTAGCAGCAACAAATACTGCGGTTGTGCGAAATATATCATGCTATCCTCCTTGCTGCAAAAATCCTTAAAACAAGTTCGAGCAGAAAGGCCGCAAGGGCCCATACGGCAAACTTGCCGAACTCTTCGGAATATACGGGGAAAGAGTCCGTGGTTATCCTGACTTTCTCCATCTTGTTAATCTGCTCGTAAATACTCAACAGTTTGGTATTATCGGTCGCCCTGAAGTATTCCCCGCCGGTAAGGGAAGCCATCTCTTTCAGGAGGTCCTCGTCAATTTCCACCTGAACCTGTACTTCCTTCACCCCGAAAGGCGTCATCATAGGGTAAGGCGCAGTGCCTTCAGCCCCTACCCCTATCGTATACACCCTGATACCGAAAGTTTTGGCAATTTCCGCCGCAGTAAGGGGAGAGACCTCGCCCCTGTTGTTTACTCCGTCCGTAAGCAATATGACAACGCGGCTTCTGGCCTGCGAATCCTTCAACCGGGCCACCGCATTGGCAAGTCCGTTGCCTATTGCCGTACCGTCATCTATTATACCGCACTCCACCTCCTTAAGCAGGTTTATAAGAGTCGCCCTGTCCGTAGTAAGGGGTGACTGCGTATAACTTTCCCCTGCGAAAACCACTATGCCTATCCTGTCGGAAGGCCTTTGGGAAATAAACTCTATGGCAATATTTTTGGCCGCCTCTATCCTGTCCGGTGTAAAATCCCTGGCAAGCATACTCGTGGACACATCGAGAGCAAGTACAATATCAATACCCTCAGTGTCCGTCCTTGAATAGGAAGATGAAGAGCGCGGGCGAGCGATAGCCACTATAATAAGGGCCATTGCAATCATTCTGAGTACAAACGGCACATGCCTGAGCACCCCTGTAAGCCTGCTGCCGCCGGCGGGAAGAAACGCCGTAGTAGAAAACCTTACATATGGCTGCCTGCCGCGCCACTGCCTGTAGGCATACCACAGAATCAGAGGCAACAGGAGAAACTCCAGATACAGCAACCCGGGATATTCGAAAAACATGTCACCCATTTTTCTTTTCCTCCTCCATTTTAGCCATGAATGTCGCGTTTACAAACTTCACGGCAGACGGCACGGCATTTTCGTTTTCCTGCGCGTCGGCGGTATATTTGGCGAACTTTACCAGATCGGCCAGGTTAAGCAAATCCTTCAAACCGTCAAAGACTTCCGGAGAGATGTCCCGGCTTTTCATGTCATGGAGTATTTCATTCGACGTACGTTCGAATGTCTTTACTTCAAAACGGTTTTCGATATATGTACGCAGCGTGTCCGTTATCAGCGTGTAATAC
>DVLA01000040.1 GCA_018715745.1 Candidatus Coprenecus stercoripullorum | reverse complement strand
TTATCTTCTCAAGTTCGCGCAGGGCGACGATATGCGGGGGTTCCTTTTCCATGGCCGCCGACCCGGGGGACTTCCTTCTCGAAGCCCTCTCTACAGCCAAGACTATGGCGACGATAAGCGCGGCCACGCCCAGCGAAAGTCCGACCCATGGAGCCACTTCCTTGAATGTCAACGGATATTTGAATTGCGGACGTATATCATACATCTGGTAGGATGCCGTATCGACAGGTATTGTATTTACATAAAGGGAGACAGAGCCCATCCTGGCGGTATCTTCAAGCGTCTCCCCCCTGTAAAAATACACCATGAGGGGAGGCAGTACATAGGAACCGCTGTCAAAAGAAGTTATCGTAGCCCTGGCCTCTATGTCGGCAAAATCCTTTCCGAGCGAAAGGGTGTCAATATGCAGGCCGTCTATAAGCTCCACCCCCGGAACTACATATCCCTCCATCGGGTCGATTCTCACCGACAGTCCGTCCGGCACCTGCATTATAGAACTCCACTCCACCTGGTCCCCTATCAGGATGGAATCCCTGGACAGCCCGGTTGAAAGTATTTTCTGGGCAGCGCCGGGAAGAGGGAACAGGAACGGCAATACCGAAAGAAAAAGCAATCTATATCTCAGTTTCATCTTAGCGTCTTGTTTGAAAAAGAGCCACAAGGCTTTTTACATAATCCTGGTCTGTCCTTATGCTGACATTATCCACCTTATATTTGCGCAAAGTAACAAGCATCTCCTGATATGCGATGCGCGCCATTTCCGCGTACGCATCCCTGACACGGCCGAGAGACGTATCCGCATATACGATTTTCCCGGTCTCCGCGTCTTTCACCGGCAGTACCCCGACATCGGGCAGAGTCCTGTCCCGCTCGTCATATATGTTGATGACCGATATGTCATGCCTGTTTACCGCGACTTTCAGCGCATCCTCGTAACGCGGGGAACCGTCGGTTCCGAAATCCATCATGTCAGACAGCAGGAAAGCCGTACAACGCTTCTTTATCGCATTTGTCAGAAAACGCAACGCCCCCCCTATGTCCGTCCCGGGAGCCGATGGCCTGAATTCGATGATTTCGCGTATTATTCTCAGAAGGTGGCTCCGCCCTTTCTTGGGAGGTATGAATTTTTCCACCCTGTCCGAAAAGAAGAGAGCGCCTACCTTGTCATTGTTTACCGAGGCTGAAAACGAGAGCACGGCCGCAATTTCCGCAGCAAGGTCCTTTTTTGTCTTCGACAACGTGCCGAACATACGCGACGCGCTGACATCAATAAGGAGTACGACAGTAAGTTCCCGCTCTTCCTCGAATACTTTTATGTAGGGAGAACGCATACGGGCCGTAACATTCCAGTCCATATTCCTGACATCATCCCCGAAAGTATATTCGCGGACTTCGCTGAAAGCCATACCGCGGCCTTTGAAAGCAGAATGGTACTCCCCGGCGAATATCTGATGGGACAGCGCCCTGGTCCTGATCTCGATTTTCCTTACCTTTTTCAGCAAATCATTATCCATGCTACGGGACCTCCACCGCATTCATTATGTCCGCAATAATATCCTCGCTCGTTATGTTTTCCGCCTCGGCCTCATACGTGAGTCCTATACGGTGTCTGAGCACCTCATAGCATACGGCCCTGACATCTTCCGGAATGACATATCCGCGTCTCTTTATGAAGGCATAGGCCTTGGATGCCATGGCCAGTGAAATGGAGGCACGCGGGGATGCGCCGTAGGAAATCATGTCCTTCAGCTTGGAGAGGGAATAGTCCTGCGGTGTCCTCGTTGCATAAACGATATCCACGATATAGCGTTCTATCTTCTCGTCCATATAGACATCCCTCACCACGGAGCGGGCCTTGACTATGTCTTCAGGTTCAAGCACGCTGTTGGGCATGGGAAATGTACCGGAATTGTTCATGCGGATAATGAGCTTTTCTTCCTCCTTTTTCGGATAGGTCACGACCACCTTGAGCATGAACCTATCCACCTGGGCTTCAGGCAGGGGATAGGTTCCCTCCTGTTCTATAGGGTTCTGGGTCGCCATCACCAAAAATGGTTCGGGCAGCTTGAACGTTTCGTCCCCGATTGTCACCTGTCTTTCCTGCATCGCCTCAAGCAGCGCCGACTGCACTTTGGCCGGGGAGCGGTTGATCTCGTCAGCAAGTATGAAATTGGCGAACACAGGCCCCTTCCTTATCTGGAACTGTTCGGTCTTCTGACTGTATATCAGCGTTCCTATCAGGTCTGCGGGAAGCAGGTCGGGAGTAAACTGTATTCTGTTGAATTTAGCATTTACACAGGATGCAAGAGTATTGATGGCAAGTGTCTTGGCCAGTCCCGGCACGCCTTCGAGCAATATGTGGCCGTTGGCAAGCAGGCCTATGAGCAGGTTCTCGACCAGATGCTTCTGCCCTACTATGACCTTGGACATCTCCATCGACAGCACATCCACGAATGCGCTCTCCCTCTGTATCCGCTCGTTTAATTCTTTAATGTTTACAGTATCCATATTAAAATATTATTATTTTTGCGCAGTATTGACTTTACAAAAGTATAGATTTTCTCAGTACCATGAGGTTCTTCGCCGAAATATCGTATGCCGGCACAGGCTACAGCGGCTGGCAGATACAGGCCAACGCCCCGAGCATTGAAGAGGAAATGGACAAGGCCTTTTCCGCAATCCTCAAGGAGAAAATCAAGGTGACCGGGGCCGGAAGGACGGATACAAACGTAAACGCCCTGCACTACATCGCCCATTTCGACACCGGCAACGACATTATCCTCAAAGAGCACGGTAAAGTCCTATACAAAATAAATGCCATCCTCCCCAAAGGAATAGCCGTCAACGGCATATATCCGGTAAAGGACAGCGCTCACGCACGCTTCAGCGCAACATGCAGGACCTACAGCTATTTCATACATTACGGAAAGGAGCCTTTCATGGGCCACTATTCATGGGAATGCAAGTACAGGCTGGACATAGGGGCCATGAATGCCGCCTCGGAATACCTTGTAGGCAACAGGGACTTCAGTTGTTTTGAAAAAGCGCATTCAGGCCAGGTCTCCCCGGTATGCGACCTGAAATCGGCAGAATGGAAAAAGTATGTCCCGATGCTGGCCGCATCCCCCGGAGAACACGAATATCTCGTATTCAATGTGTCATCCAACAGGTTCCTGAGAAACATGGTAAGGGCTATCGTAGGTACCATGATAGAAATCGGCAGGGGCAGAAGGAGTCCGGAGTGGATGAGGGAAGTGATAGAAAGCTCGGACAGGGGAATGGCCGGCCAGTCCGTACCGGGACACGCCCTGTTCCTCACAGGCATCGAATACCCGTTTGAATTCAAGACAAATGCAATAAACATAATACAATAGACAGACAATGTTAACGACCATCTTGCAGGCGGACCCTGCTATCATTCAGGAAGCGGCCGCCGATATCCCGGAAAAAATGTCACTCCTTAAAATGGCGGTAGCCGGAGGCTGGCTGATGATAGTGCTGCTCATCCTTTCCATCATCGCCATCTATATCCTCGGCAACAGATGGTGGGCCATAAGAAAGGCATCGAAAATAAGCCCCGACTTCATGAAGGACATCCATGAAATGATTCACGAAGGGAAGATCAAGGCGGCAGTCGCCCTGTGCCGGAATACCGACTCCCCGATAGCAAGGCTGATTGAAAAGGGAGTCGAACGCATAGGCAGACCACTTAACGACATTCAGGCCGCCGTAGAGAACATGGGCAATGTGGAAGTGGCAAGGCTTGAAAAAGGCCTGCCCATGCTCGCCACAATAGCCGGGGGCGCCCCAATGATAGGTTTCCTCGGGACAGTAATAGGCATGATACAGGCATTCTTCAACATGTCCCAGGCCGGAAGCAACATAGACATCACACTGCTTTCAGGCGGCATCTACACCGCGATGGTAACTACGGTGGGGGGACTTTTCGTCGGGATAATAGCCTACTTCGGATACAATTACCTTACGTCGAAAATTTCCGACTTAGTGTTTAAAATGGAGAGCAATACGATAGAGTTCATGGACATACTCTACGAGCCCTCCAAGGCAACCGATAAACAATCCGCTTAAGATGGCCATAAAACGTAGGACAAAAGTAGAGCCGGCATTTTCCATGTCCTCAATGACGGACATCGTCTTCCTGCTGCTCATATTCTTCCTTGTAACATCAACGCTTATAAATCCCAACGCACTCAGGCTGCTGCTGCCGAAAAGCACCAACCAGATATCCGCCAAGGCTACGGTAAGCGTTTCTGTCAAACACTATCCGGAACTGGGCCTGTTCTCATACCATATCAACGGGGAACAGGAGCCTGTCCCCTTCAGCCGTGTAGAATCGAGGCTGCAGGAACTGCTTCAGGATTCAGACGACCCTACATTCTCCATCTACGCAGACAAGACCGTACCTATCGAAGAGGTCGTAAACCTGATGAATATTGCCAAACGCAACAAATATAAAGTAATACTGGCCACCTCACCGGAATAGGCGGCAGACTATGCAATGGGAGGAAATGACAAATACAAATCCCCGTTCGACAGGGGCGCGAACCGTACAGGCATTATTGCCACGGTCTCGGCACACGCACTCCTGCTGCTTGCCGCCGTGGGGGCATGCCTCGAGTATTCCCCTCCCTCCCGCAAGACAGAGGGAATGCTTATAGAATTCGAAGAGCCTGAGCCTCCCGTAAAAACGCCGATACTGACGGCCGCCGGGGTAGAGCCCAAAGCCGATAACGACGGCATAAGGGAAGAAACGAGATTAGTACAGCGCTCTGAATCCGTGATACCCCTGCCGGAAAGCGAAAATACCGGAGACGAGACTGAAATAGGCCCTGACGGGGACATTCCTGTTCCCGAGCCTGAAAGGGAAAAACAAATAGACAAGCGCGCTCTCTTCTCAAGCAGCCGGAACAAAAAGGATACCCTCGCCGTTCAGGTAGCCGAGGAAGTGACGGACGCACTCCAGGCCGGACATCCGAAAGGGAATACTGCAGCCGGCAATACAGACGGCAGGCCTACGGCCAGACTGGAGGGTCGTACGGTAATGGGGAATCTTCCGCTTCCCGCATATTCGGTCGAGAAGTCAGGGACAGTCGTAGTGCGCATACTCGTTGACCAATACGGGACGGTGATAAACGCTATCCCCGGAGTACAGGGCACCAATGTCCAGGACGCCCGGTTATGGGCCTCGGCAAAAGAAGCCGCCCTCGAGGCCAAATTCAACACAAGTTCATCGGCCCCTCCCGTACAGGAAGGCACAATCACATACATCTTCACGCTTAAATAACTGCAGCAACCGTATGGAATGAAAAAACGGAGCCGCCCGCAAGGGCGACTCCGCATTTCTGACAAATTATTATTCCAAAAGAAGGTTCTGGAACTATATCTTCACGATATTGTTTTTCTGGGTATTCCCGTCGATGGTAACGGACACTGAATAAGTACCTGCATCCATACCCGACATGTTTACCTGGAACGGGGCGAAAGCTGACATCTCCGCATTGCCGTTGCTGTATACCTTTGCTCCGCGGGAATTGAATATCTCGATCGAGCCCGTTACAGTCGAATTCGTACCGGTCCTCACATTAAGGATATCCACTACGGGATTGGGATAGAGGTCAACCTTCGAAGGATTGCTGTCGGCATTGCGGACAATAACCTCGAATGTCACTGTCAGCTGCTCGCCAACCGCATCGGTAGCTGTCACTACCACGCTGGCAGAGCCGTGCGAACGTCCCTGAAGGGTAAGCCTGTCGCCCGAGAGTTCGGGAGGGGTCTGCAGAACCTGGGACTGCTGGTTGACTTCGACAACATAAGAGAGGGACTCGCCGTCAGGATCTACGAAATATTTCGAAAGGTCCACTTCCACAGCGTCACCAGGGGTTGTGCCGTTGATGCATACATCACTGAAATATGCCCCGTTCTCCTCACGGATATTAATACCGTTCTCCGGATCCGGAGTCCCTACTTCGGGTGCCTGATTCCCCTCAATGGTAAACTTGAATGAGGCCTCGGCAGATTCACCGAATTCATCCTCTACCGTAAGGACAGCATCGTATGTCCCTTCTTCACCGTTAAGCCCGTTGATTGTAACCGTAGCGAGGGTCTGGTCGGAGTTAAGGGCAACTGATGCCGCACGGGACTGGCATTCTACAGAAGCTTCTATCTTGTGCCCGTCGGGATCCGATACCTCGAATTCGAGTGTAACCGTTTCAAAACGCTTGAGCGTAATTTCCGTACCGGATACGGGGTTGATTACGGGAGCGGTATTTTTACCGGTGGTAGCCTCTACCTGGTCCGAAAGCTTGGAGCGCCTCATCCCGTTGTCATACGCCACTATTCTGAAATAGTAGCCTGTTTCGAATTCGAGACCGCCTATGGTATGGGTCATCTTGTCACCGATGTTGGCGCTGCCGGTAAGAACCGTCTCTACCTTGGTTCCTGAAGGGAGTTGGCCCTGGATTACGGTATCAAGATCGCTAAGGCTGCTTGTTCCGTATACGATTTCGAAACCGGAAGGCTTGCCGACATCATCGCTGGGTACCGTCCATGAAAGCGTAGCAAAGTTGGACGATGTCTCAACGGCAAGGTCCTCTACCCTGTCAGGAGGTTCAGGACCCTCTACATCGAGACAGGCAGCAGCGTCGACAAGGCCGACACCGAGATAACCGGGAGCATCCGTATTATACTGGTCGATGTTCCTGGCCGTAGACAGAAGCCTGTCCCTGAGATTCTCGTTTGTGAACCCTTCACCGCCGAGATAGGATACTACAAGAGCTGCGACACCCGATACGTGCGGGCAGGCCATCGATGTACCCTGCATTCCGCCATAATTGTCATAAGGAGTGGTACTCATCACATACTGGTTCTTGTACGCATCTCCGCCGGGAGCCGCGATATCCACCCAGTCGCCGAAGTTCGTATAATAAGCCGCCTTATAATCGGCCGCAAGGGCTGAAACAGCAACGCAGCGCTCGTACATGGCAGGCTGCGCCCAGTCCCTTTCCTCATTGCCGGCTGCGACTATTACGATACCGCCTTTCATGGGGCCTACCTGGTTTCCGTTCTCGTCGGTCCCGGCTTCTTCAATAAAATAGTCTATACCGTACTGGGTAGAGGCATCAAGATGCGAAGACTCGCTGCCCCAGCTGCACTGGGCTATTATAGCGCCCATATCGGCCGCATATACAAATGCCCTCTGGACATAGGCACCGTCCTTATAATCATTAATCATCTGCACGCTCATCAGCCTTACGCCGTTACCGGAGCCGTCACCGCCGGCTATACCGCACATGCCCGTGTTGTTGTTGTTGACGGCAGCCACCGTCCCTGCAACATGGGTACCGTGGTCACCGGGCTGTATCTCGCCGTACATGCTTCCGCTGCTGCTTGCGCAGAAGTTGTATCCGTAAATATCATCGACGTAACCGTTGCCGTCATCGTCAACTCCTGGAGTACCGTTAAGCTCGGCCTCATTGACCCACATGTTGTCGGCAAGGTCCTGATGGTTGTAATAAATACCTGCATCGAGAATGGCCACTACCACATCCCTGCTGCCGGTTGTCTTCTCCCATGCCGGAAGAAGGTTGATATCGCAGCCTGCAACTGCACCGACCGCATTGGTACCGGTGTTATAATAATGCCACTGCTCTGTAAAACGGGGGTCATTGAAAGGAAATTCATTCGTCTGTTTGGGCTGGTAGGCCTTCATATACTCTACTTCCTCTATGCCCGCTATATTCGCAAAATCCTGAGCGGCCTTGGTCACATGCACTTCCTTGTCAAACTGTATTTCATACCACAGGTGCAGGCCGTGACGGCGATGTTTCTCCTCGAACTTGGGAGAATACGGGAAAGTACGCTCGATATGCGATATTTCAAGATTCGGGAGAGACTGTGTCAGGAAGGCATTGATGTCTTCCACCTCTTCCGTAAGTTTTACCCTGATATGTCCGGGGAAGACATTTCCTTCCCCGAGTATGAATTCGGTCTCGGGTTCAGGCCGAACCAACTCTCTTTCATCTCTTGCACAAGAGAACGCCACCAGAAGGGCGGCCGCTAAAATAAAAAACCTTTTTTGCATAATAAGAATTTGTCATAAAAAGAATTTTCGGAGACACCGGTTTGGCGGTGTCTCCGAAAATCAGAATAATATTATTCCCACTCAACAATATCTTCTACCTGCTCAGGAGCGCCGGGGAAGGATACCAAGGCATAGGTATTGTTGAATACCATACCAGAAGTTTCGCCGATCATGAAGCTTACCTGAGGATGGAACTGATACAGGTCTTCGCCTACACGGGCACACTCTGCTTCCCAGCCCTGTGCGCCGTTGAAAGGAGCCTCAGTAGGATAGTAATACAATACCGGGTACTGCGGAGCCAGGCCTACGTCGTTCGCCTGCACGCCGGGAGCCCAGTAGATATTCCACATAATTTCAGCACCTGTGGCGGTAATAGCCCAGAATTCGATAAATTCTGATTTTTCACCACCAATTGCGCAAGGCAGACCGCCGCCTGCAATATTGTCAACAATAGCCTGCTGCAGTGCGGGATTGTACGGGGCCATTATGCGGTATCTCGGAGTCGAGGCGTTGCTTGCTACCATAATCTGGGCTTCCTTGTTGATTACGCCGGTAATGTTATCGGTAAACTGGCCGAAGCCTTCATAGGTCTCCCAAAGGTAAGCAAGCTTGAGATTGACCTTGACCGTATCGTTGCAATAGCCTACACCGGTAAGCGAGGTATCCGCAATGGCAATCCAGCCGGTATAGTCGGTATCTGTCTGCATGTCCTGCACATTGATCCGCATGCTAACGAAACTCTGCCCTTCTTCGAAGCTGACTGACGAGGGAACGCCTACCGCATCGGGAAGGTTTGTCGATATGGGGCAGCTAATCGCATTTGCAGTAACTGACCTTGAGACACCGATAGTAATCTCGGTGCTGTCACCGGGTATATCGGTATTCGTGAAGATAGACGTTACAAAGGATATATCACTTTCCGACTGGGGAGCATATATTGATCCCTTGTTGTCCTGGCTGCAGGATGCAAGCATGAGGACCGCTGCGGAAAGGCAACCTACTGCTCTAAAAATATTTTTCATTTCTAAATTCATTTTCATTATTCAGATAAACACTGTTACTCAGCGGATATAATCTCGCCAATTTCATTGTACTCGGGAGCGCCGTCCGGTGTAAGGCTCGGATCATCGCCCATGTCTCCTGAAGGAGCCGATTCTACAGGGTTCTGAACTATCCAGGGGTTGTAATTGATCTCATCCTGAGGAATCGTATAAACCCAGTCGAAAGATTCGGGATTGCTGGTATCAAGAGAAAGCAGGAGCGCAGATTCAAGGAATCCTTCTGCCGTCGTACGGGTGAAGCCCTGACGGAGACGTTTGATATCGAATATACGTCCGTACTCGCCCCAGAGTTCTATACGGCGCTGCCATATAATCTCTTCGAGAAGAGAACCTGTCGTCTCGCTTGTGAGAGTTGCGAGATCAAGTCCGGTAAGGCTGCTGCAGTCGAATTCGGGATCGCGGTGCGACATAAAGTCGTTGAGAACCGTCTGGGCCTCAGACTCGCGTCCGAGACGTGCAAGGCACTCTGCCTGGATGAGAATCATCTCGGGCACGCGCATCCATATCTGGTCTGCACCGGTATAGGTGTCGGTCACGGTAACTGTACCGTCAGCCTCAACCTGCTTGTTGGCAAACTGGAATTTCTTCTGGATATAACCTTCTCTTCCGTACATGTCGGCCTGCCATGTCCACCATGCCCTGCGCGCGTCACGTCCACCCATGTGGTTATAGAGTGACTGCGTGGCGCATTTGGGTGCCATCTTGCCGTATGAATCGAAGTCGGTATCCATATTGGCCATGAACTGGGGGTTCGTAGTACCCTGGCTTGCTATAATCTCTATTCCCCAAAGAACCTCGTCGGTGAAAGCATTATTGTAACCGTATGTAACATCGTCCATTACGGTACCGCCTGCCGCAGCCGCTACAGCCGCATCGTAAGCTGTCTGATAGTCACCCATATAGAGGGCAAAACGGGCTTTCAGGCCCTGGGCCACGTAAGTACTGATATGGGAAACATGCCTCTGGTCTACACCGTTGAGACGGGCAATGGCACTGTCAATATCAGCCATCATACGCCCGAATACCTGACGGTTGGTCGCACGCGGGTTGCCTGCCGTACCGGCAAATGTCATCTCGGTATATACCGGAACGCCGAGCATGTCCTCATGTCCCTGATAGCTGCGGGCGAAGAAGAGCTCAAGATAATAGTAGCAGTATGCGCGGAGAGCGTATGCATTACCTACTATATAGTCTACATCCGCCTTTGCGCCTTCCATAATATCCTTATAGGCCAGGATGGAGTTCACCTGGGCGATTATCATGTAATAGAAACGCCAGCAGTTGTACGGAGCTTGACCGTCCGAATTATAATATCTCTTTACTTGATACAGGTGTTCATACCAGAACCAGCCGTTACCCTGGTTGGCCATGATCATGTCGTCACCCATAACATCGGCCATAAGACCGTAACCCATAGGGCCAAGAGCCGAATGTTCATTGAAACCTACGGACCAGCCGAACTGGAACATCAGACGGATAGTTCCGTTGAGGGCCATCATTGCTCCGTCCGTAGTCGTAAGGGCAGACTGGATATCAATCTGTTCAGTAGACTGAGTGTCGAGAGCGTCGCGCGTACAGGAAGTAGGTATGAACGCAATCAACAAAGCTGCCGATAATAATAATATCTTTTTCATCTTATTTCCTTATTAACATTTAGAAGTTAATATCTATACCTACTGATACAGACCTGGTGGGCAGGTAGGTATAACTCTGGCCACCGCTGAAGCTATACTGAGGGTCCATACCGTCGAGATGTGTGAACATCGCAAGGTTGTCTCCTACTACGAAGAGTCTGATGGACTTGATATTGGCCTTTTCCGTCCATCTTGAAGGCATGGTCCAGCCGAACTGTACCGACTTGATGGAGAAGTATGAAGCGTCTATCAGATACCTGTCGGTGTTGGTCGGACGACCGGAGCCGACGAGCAGTTTGGGCACGTCTGTCACGTCACCGGGCTGCTGCCATGCACGGAGGGAATGTCTATGCCATGTATCGCCTATGTACTGGGCCTCCATGGCACCTGCATACACACCATTGTAGATGCTTCCGCCGATGGAGAACGTGGTCAGGAACGAGAGGTCGAACTGTCCGAGCTGGAAGTTTGAACCGAAAGATCCCTGGAGCACGGGTTCGCGGCTGCCCATATAATATTTGGTATTGTTAGCCTCAGCCGAATTATTGGTAACACGCTCATTGATAATGTTTCCCTTTTCATCCGTATCGTATGTCCAGTAAAGCTGTTCACCGGTCATGGGGTTGACACCGGCTGTCTTGATAAGGTAGTACGTGTAGGCCGGCATTCCGACTTTGAGTACCTGCGAGCCGAGAATCATCTCGTCCTCACCACCGTAAAGCTGGGTGATGGTGTTGGTGTTATGGTAGAACATCAAGGTCGATGTGGCTTTGAATTTCTCCTTGTTGAGCCAGTTGACGGCGATGGTAGCCTCGACACCGGTATTGTTCATGGCGCCTACGTTGGCATTGTATGCGCCGAAACCGGTAGAGATAGGCATAGGATAGGACATGAGCATATCCCATGTATCGGCATAATAGTATTCTACGGAGAGATCGAGTATCCTGTTGAAGAGGGTTGCCTCAACGCCTATGTTGAGAGAGCCTTTCTTTTCCCAGGTCACGCTCTGGTTCTCAAGGCCGTTATAAATGGATCCGGGATTGTTGGCATTGGGCCAGCCGAGAGAGTAGATACCCTGCCAAGCGTAGAACGTACGGAGGTTGTCGTTACCCTGTACACCGTAGGAAGCCTTCAGTGTCAGGTTGTCCACCCAGTTGACATTCCTCATCCATTTCTCCTCGGAAATTCTCCAGGATGCACCTACCGACCAGAACTGTCCCCAACGGTGATCCTTGTGGAACCTCGAGGAACCGTCGGTACGCCATGAAGCCGATACGAAGTAACGGTTGTCATAGTCATAGTTGATACGGGAGAGTACGGACTCGATGGTATATCTGTCGGTATAAGAGGAGTGGCCTACCACATTGGTAGCAGGAGCCAGCTCGATCTTGCCGGGATATACGCCTGTGCTGTTTGCATACAGATAATTGTATGTATAATCATAGTACTCGTGGCCTAAGAGGACACCGATATTGTGTTTGCCGAAGTTGCGGTCGTATGTGAGCAACTGGTTGAACGTATACGAGAATGTACGGTGGCTGTACTTCGTGATGCTACCGTTGGTCTGGCTACCGTCTCCGGATTCGGGGCTAAGGTAATTGGTAGCCCTTTCGTTCCTGAGGTCACCACCGAAGTTGATGGTAAGGGCAAGTCCCTTGAGGGGGCCCATGATGTCATCGTTTCCGCCGAACTTGGCGAACGTACGGAAGGACATGTTGTCATAGGTTGCCTTGTAGGAGTTGATATACATGTCACCTACAGGGTTGAAACGGGAAGCCTTGGGACGGCTTACACCGTAGTCGAACTGCTTGCCGCCGTTCTCGTCGAGGACATTGTTACCCTGGTCGTCTTTCAGATACACGGGATAAATCGGAGCCATGAACTGGGCGGTATACCATACGTTCGAAGTCTGCGTCGAACCCTCTTCCGCCGTCATCTGCGAAGATTCGGTGTATGCATAGGAGAGGTTTGCGCCCAACTGCATCCATTTGTTTACCTTATGGTCAACGCCGGTCCTTACGGAGTAGCGCTGGAAGTCGGTATTGATCAGCACACCCTCATCGTTAAGATAACCTACGGAAAGGGTGTATTTCGTTCTGTCGTTACCGCCGCTTACGCCAAGCTGGTATTCCTGACGGAGAGCCTTGTCATTGGTAAGCGCATCCATCCAGTCCTCGTTCCACATCGACTGTGCATCGGGCTGGAGTTTACCGGTTGCAGGATCGATAAGGGTTCCCCAGGTATAGTTCTTGTAAGGGTTGTAGAACTCGCCGCCGAGGGTCGAAGACATATTTGACGAAGCGTATGTACCTGCATTGACAGGTGAATAACCGTTGTCTATGGCCTGGTTATAGAGGGCACGCCATGTCTGTTCCACGAACTCGTCCTGACTTACCATGTCATAACGGGGAAGGGCGCGGGTCTGCCAACCTACCTGAGCCTTGAGGTTAACATCCACACGGCCTTCGGAACCGCGCTTCGTGGTAATCATAACGACACCGTTCGCACCGCGGGCTCCGTAGAGGGCACCTGCGGAAGCGTCCTTCAGCACTGTCATGGACTCGATATCGTTAGGGTTGATAGCGGAGATGCTACCGTCATAAGGGATACCGTCCACAACATAGAGAGGGGAAGACGATGCGTTGATTGTACCGTAACCGCGAATCTGGATAGAAGCGCCTTCACCAGGCTGACCGCTACCGGAAGTAGTCGTCACACCGGCTACGAGACCTTCGATGGCCTTGGTTACGTTGGAAACGCTACGTTTCACCAGATCGTCATCCTTGACCACGGCGGCGGATCCGGTGAAGGATTCCTTCTTGGCCGTACCGTAAGCCACAACGATAACGTCTTCAAGAGCCTCAGCCTCCAATTCGAGCGGGACATCCACACGGGCCCTGCCGTTTACTGGAATTTCCGCGGTCTTGTACCCCATGAAGGTAACGCGCAACACAGCATCCGAAGGAACTTCGATGGTGTAGTTACCGTCATTATCCGTCATGGCATACCGGGTATCGCTACCCACAAGCTGAACAGCTGCGCCAGGTATGGTTTCACCTGTGCTTGCATCAGTAACAGTACCGGTCACCGTGATATCCTGAGCGAAAGCCGCCCCTGAAATCATGAGCAACAGACCTGTCATGAATAGTCTGATCTTTTTCATGTAGATAATTTTTTTAAAGATTAACAAAATAGTTAAAATAATTAATAAATGATTTGATAGTTGACATGTCCAATAAATCTGTACGTAAATTTTACATATCGGGTTTATTCAATTCAAAACGCTAAATTATAAAAAAAAAACAACACTGCACAACGCTTCATGTTTTTTTTATCTCCGAACGGGATATTTGGCGCATACCTATTATAAATAACGCCCGTACGGCTGCAAGGACATCATACGGCCGCCACATATTTTTCGCATTACATATATTGCTTGTATGCATTTTTTTGTAAATTTGAATTTTGTTTTTTAAAACCATAACCGGCCTTTTTATGACCATACGAAACTTCACACCTATAATCGGCGTACTATCAGCCATTTCAGTCATCCTTACCGCAGGATGCAGCGAAAAGACAAACCAAACAGAGAGAAATATCGAGGCTAACGGAATGGAAATACCCGCTTCCAGCTTCGAAAGCGGCATAGTAAGGGTGAAAGTCTCCGAAGCCCTGTCGGCGGAACTTGAGAAAAATCCGGAAGCCGCGGCCGTAACCATTGCCGGCAAGGTACCTGCATTGAAAGTGACGAAGGTGGAAAGGGCCTTTCCGTATGCGGGAGTGTTCGAGCCGAGGACGCGGAAGGCCGGGCTTCACCTCTGGTATAATGTATACTTCGACGAAGAGAATACCATCACCAAAGCCAACGAAGGTCTTTCCCGTGTGGAAGGCATAAATGCCGTAGAATACAGGCCAAAGATAATCCGTAAAACCGGCAGGGCCGTAATCCGGGACATTTCCGGCCTCACGCCGGCAGCTCAGGACGGGCTTCCCTTCAACGACCCGCTGCTTCCGACCCAGTGGCATTATTATAATGACGGGTCAGAACCCAACTCAATAAGCGGCTCCGATATAAACGTAGTGCCCGTATGGGAGAAAGGGATTACCGGCAATGCTGACGTAATAGTGGCGGTAGTCGACGGAGGCGTTGACTATACCCACGAGGATCTGGCCGACAATATGTGGCATAATCCGGAAAAAAGCGGGGATGAGCAGTACGGCTACAATTTCGTCCCGGGCTATACGGGATACAAGATAACACCCGATGACCACGGCACCCATGTTGCCGGGACCATAGCTGCCGTCAACAACAATGGCAAGGGAGTATGCGGCATTGCAGGAGGGGACGCGGAACGGAACGTCCCCGGAGTAAAGATCATGTCCTGCCAGATTTTCGAATGGTTATTCTCAGGGGATGCAGCTGCGGCCATAAAATGGGCCGCCGACCATGGTGCCGTCATAAGCCAGAACAGCTGGGGCTATGAGGCAGGCCTGTCCTACGTACCGCAATCCGACAAGGATGCGATAGACTACTTTGTCAAATACGCCGGTTACGATGAGAACGGAGTGCAGACCGGCCCTCTTGCAGGAGGCATAGTCATTTTCGCTGCCGGGAACGACGACCTGCCCGAAGGAAAGCCGGGCGAATACGAAAGCGCGGTTGCGGTTACGGCCCTGTCCTCCGACTACGTACGCTCATACTATTCGAATTACGGGGACTGGGCTGACATAGCGGCTCCAGGCGGAGACAAATATAAGGATGCATACGTAATAAGCACCCTCCCGGACAACCAGTACGGGGAAATGCAGGGTACATCGATGGCCTGTCCCCATGTTTCAGGGGCGGCCGCATTGCTGGTGTCATATCTGGGAGGGCCCGGATTTACAAATGAGGATCTTAAAGCAAGGCTTCTCGAATATACGACCCCGATAGACAGTTACAATCCCGGATATGAAGGATTGCTCGGCTCCGGGCTGCTCAACATAGCCTCATCGCTTTCCGTAACGGTAGGCTCGGCGCCGGAGCAGATAACGGATCTCGAAGCATCGCCTGTTTCAAATGCCGTAAAAATAAGTTTCACATTGCCAGAGGACCCTGACGGGGACGATCCCTCGAGTGCGAGGATATATTATTCAACCGAGCCCGTAACGGCCGAAAACATGTATTCTGCAAACACCTATAATATAAATACGGCTGAATACAGATCCGGCGAAACAGTCAGGGATTCGATAATAGGGCTGCAGTTCAGTACGCAGTACTACATAGCCGCCACGGCGAGAGACAACAGGGGCAATTCATCGGAACTTTCGGAAAACGTATGTGTAACTACGGGAGAAAACACCCCTCCGGTGATAGAAGCCGTGGACGGGACATTCCTTTCGTTGAAAATGAACGGCCGGGGCTCCCTCATGTTTAAAGTCTCGGACAGAGACGGGCATCAGATGAGCGCATCCGTAACCTCCGATACCGACAGGGCCGTCGCATCCATGCCAGCCCCCGACTCAGTCAAGGTGGAAATAGACGCAACCGGAGCGGAAGAAGGTGACTACAAGGCAGTCCTGACAGTAACCGACTCCTACGGCAGTTCTTCGTCGCTTACGATAGATTACCATGTAGCCGGGAATACCGCCCCGAGACTTGTAAAGGAAATCGAAGACATACTGTTCGACCCCGGCCACACGGAGCCCGCAACCATAGACCTTTTCAAATACTTCATCGATGACGAAGGCCATTCCATGGGCAACGTGTCAATAGAAACATCAGAAAAGGGCATAGCGGAAACGGAATATGGCGAAGGCATCATAACTGTATCCCCTCTTTCCGTCGGGGTTACGGATATAACGGTAACCGTCAGCGACATCCTTCAGGCCTCTACCTCAACTTCCTTCTCGGTTATTGTTAGAGACCGGGAAGACGGTGTGGACATATATCCCAATCCAGTGACCGACACCCTTTACGTAAGGGGCTCCAAAGAAATGTATGCAATAATAAAAATCATATCCCCGCGCGGAGCAGAAATATACAATAACCGGCACGCCATATCGCCGTTTTCCCCGGCCGCTCTCGACATGACCGGAGCAGGCGCAGGGACATACACGGTAACAGTCAAATACGGCAATACAGAATTAAAACGTAATATTATAAAACTCTAATGAAAAAGATTCTTTTTATCGCAAGCGTAGCGGTCATGACCGCTCTTACAGCCTCACAGGCTATCGCCCAGGACCAACCTGCCGCACCCGGCATTTCCAATGCAAGCAGCGCAGGATACTTCCTGGATGTAAACATGGACTCCCACCTTATGGGTATGGCGAATACCGGAGCCGCCATGTATGCCACTGCATTTTCCATCTGGAACAACATGGCCTCGACCGCTTTCTCGGAAAACAAGATGGATGTCGGCGTATCCTACGGCCTGTGGCAGCCCAACGGAATAAAGGGCAACGTCATTTCGGCGGCCGGCTACGGCAGGGTGCATGAACGCATAACCATAGCTGCGGGCATCAAGTATTTCGGAGAGCAGCCCATCTCGAAAACCACTGACGGACTGAACTACGAATCATTCACCCCCATGCACCTTTCGGCAGGAGTAGGTATCGGTGTCAAGATTCTCCCCATACTTTCGGCATCGGCCAACGTACACTATATAATGTCCGATCTCGGAGGGCCCAAGAAAGCCAATGCGGTATCCGCCGACTTCGGGGCCATGGTCCATCTCAAATTCATGAACATAGGTGTAACTGCATCCAACATAGGTTCACAGCTCAATTACGGTGGCATTGACTCTTACGGCCTTCCCACAAACCTGAAGGTCGGCGTCGGCACTACCCAGAAATTCGGCAGCGAGGACAAGCACAGCGTCACTGCAAACCTTCAGGGCGGTATGACATTCGCATCCACGGCATTCTTCGGTGAAGTCGGTGCCGAATACATGTACAACGACCTGTTTCGCGTAAGCGCGGGCTACCGTTACGGAGACAATAAAAAAGATATTCCCCAGTACGTATCCGTAGGTCTCGGGTTCAAGTTCGTAGGCATATCCATCAATGCAGCCTACCTTATCGGCCTTGAAGCCGACTCGCCCATAGGCAACACATTCTCAGTCGGAGTGGGATACTCATTCTAAGGATATACCGCTTGACTATCATATAATCCATGGTCCGGACCGGTGCGTTCCGGACCATGTTTTTCTTTTACCCCCCGGCAAGACCCTGCACGGGACGGCCGTACAAGGTAGCAGGAACATAAAATGGCCTCCGTTTTCACGGAAGCCATTCCATATAGACTGCCCGGTCCATATCAATGGACGGGATATGCACGGCACTATTTCTTACGGGCCATCATTTTCTTTATGGCATTGGCAAGCCTTGAAACCCCTTCTTTCATCATCTCGTCGCTCACATAAGAGAAGTTCAGGCGCAGGGTGTTCTGTCCCTTTCCGTCGCAATAGAATACCTCGCCTATTACGAACGCCACATTCTCCTTGATGGCTATATCGAACAGCTCCTTGGCGTTCATCCACTCGGGAAGGGTGATAAAGAGGAAGAGACCTCCCTCGGGCCTCGTCCACGTAACGCCCTCGGGCATGAATTCGCTCAGATATTTGTGCATCAGGTCCCTCTTGTGCCTGTAAAGGTCTATGGTCTTGCGAAGGTTGACATCGAAGTAGCCTTTCTCCATATACCTTGCCGCAACTTCCTGATTGAATATGGGCGTACAGAGGTCTGCCGACTGCTTGGCAACTATAAGCCTGTCAATTATCTGGTCAGGGGCGACTACCCAACCCAGGCGGAAACCGGGAGCGAATGTCTTGGACAGGGTACCTGCAAGCATCACCCTCTCGGGAGCCAGTGAATACATGGTAGGATAAGCCTGGCCTTCGAAACGTATCTCCTTATAGGGGCTGTCCTCAAGTATGAGCAGGTCATATTTGCGGGCTACATCGACTATCTCCTGCCTCTTCTCGAGAGTCATGGTCACTCCTGAAGGGTTCTGGAAATCGGGTATGGCATAGATGAATTTGGGCTTGCGTCCGGTAGCGCAGAGGGCGCTCACCACAGCCTCCGCCTCCTCATCATGCTTGATACCTACGGGGCACGCCTGATAGGAATAGAATGCCTGCAATGCTCCGAGATATGAAGGCAGGCCGCAGAGAACCGTATCGCCCGGATTCAGGAATACCCTCGAAATCAAATCAAGAGCCTGCTGTGATGCTGTTGTGACCAATATATTCTTTATATCCACGTCAAGTCCGGCATCCTTATATCTTTTGGCTATCTGCTTCCTGAAAGCGACACTGCCCTCGGTCGAACCGTACTGGAGCAGCTTTTCAGGCATTTCTTCCATAAGCTCGGCTATTATCTGCTTGAGCTCGTCCACAGGGAAAGTCTCCGCATTGGGAAATCCGCCACCGAAAGATATTATTTCCGGCCTGTTGGCCACGTTCAGGAGGTCGCGGATAGCCGACCTCCTCATACTCTTAGCGTTATCTGACAAGAAGTCTGTAATGTTGATTGGCATAACTTATATATTTTATCTTACAAATTTAATAGACTGCCGACTAAAAACAAAATTTAGTATTAATTTTACGGATTGTTTGGAACATTATGCCGTCTTTAAGAATCACCAAGGAATTCCGCTTTGAAGGAGCGCACGCCCTCGTCGGCTACGACGGGAAATGCAGGCACATACACGGTCACTCCTATCTGCTGTACGTAACTGTAGGCGGAAAGCCGTGCGACTGCCCCTCATCTCCCAAATACGGGATGCTGATGGACTTCACCGACCTGAAAAGGATTGTCACGGAAAATATAATAGACATCTTCGACCACGCCCTGATACTCGAGAGCGGTTCCGCCCTTACCGAAGAGATGGAACGCTGCTACGGGAACGTTGTCACGTTACCGTTCAGGCCTACAGCCGAAAATCTTGCCGCCCATTTTGCGCGGATAATAGGCGGCAAGCTGCCGGAAAACGTTTCGCTTCATTCAATAAAGCTCTATGAAACACCCACTTCCTACGTAGAATGGGTGGCCGGGGACTACTGAAAAGGAAATACGGTATGAACGGGACCAACAGACTATTCCTGATAGACGGCCATTCCCTGATGTTCAGGATGTATTATGCCTTTCTCAGAAGGCCGGTAAGCGATCAGGAAGGCAGGGACACTTCCGTACTGTACGGCTTTTCGAAATACCTTATAGAACTTATCCGCAAGGAACGTCCCACACATCTGGCCATAGCTTTCGACCCGCCGTGCAAAACATTCAGGCATGAAGCATATCCGCAGTACAAGGCGAACAGGGACGCAGCGCCTGAGACCGTAAGGGACTCGCTTGAGCCTCTCATGGAAATAGTACGCTCGCTCAATATACCTGTACTCATAAAGCCGGGATACGAAGCTGACGATGTCATAGGATCGACGGCCGTAAAATGGGCCGGGAACGGTTTCGACGTATACATAGTAAGCCCCGACAAGGATTTCGGGCAAGTCGTTTCCGAACACATATTCCAGTACAGGCCGGGGAAAGGAGGAGATGACGAGATTCTTGGCGTAAAGGAAGTATGCGGGAAATTCGGCATAAAGGACCCGCATCAGGTAATCGACATACTCGCAATATGGGGTGATGCCGCGGACAATGTTCCGGGAGTCAAGGGAATCGGGGAAGTCGGGGCAAAAAGGCTCGTCGCCGCCTACGGGTCCGTGGAAAACATACAGGACCACATAAATGAACTGCCGGCCAGGCAAGCGGAGGCATTCAGAAACGCGGCCGACACGATTGCGCTCAGCAAGTTCCTGGTAACCATAAAGACCGATATCGATACCGGATATACCGGAAAAGACCTGGAACTGGACATAAGGGATACGTCGGCTGCCGCCGCCCTTTTCAGAAAATACGGATTCCGTTCCCTGCTCGGCCCGCTCTCCGGGCTGTCAGGAAAGGCCGGAGAGGCGCAGGATAGCTCCGACGGCGTAAAAGGCATTGACTACGTCACGGCCGACAGCGCACAAATCGTGGAGATTGCCGGGAAGCGGAAAAACATCTTCCTGATAACCGACATGGACAACATGGCACTGTCCGTGCCGGGTCCTGACGGTACGGTACTCACATGCTGCCTTTCCAGTCCGGAACAATTCTCGGACATACTCGAAGACGGCTCTGTCGCAAAAACAGGACCCGACCTGAAAAGCTGCATCAATTTCCTTAGGAAGGACGGCATCCGAATGAATGGCAGGCTTTCCGACATAGGACTCATGCACTATGTCCTGAATCCGGAAGCCCCGCACAGAATAGAAGCCCTCGCCTCTGCATATTCCGCAACAGCTGCCGATAAAGGCAGTCGGAAGGAAAAGGGGCTGTTCGACGGGCCTGAAAGTGATGACGGGCAACTTATTGAGAAAGCGGCCCTGCTGCCACGGGTATACGCCGGAGTAGCAGGGGATCTCGAAAGTGACAATGACGCCGCCGCCCTGTACGGCAAGATTGAGATGCCGCTTATACGTGTCCTGGCCGACATGGAAGCTGCCGGTGTGAAAATCGACGTGGAAATGCTTGCCTCCTACGGCAACGGGCTCAGGAAAGTACTGGGAGAAATCGAAACCGAAGTAAGGGGACTGGCCGGCGAACCGTCCCTGAACATATCATCTCCCGTACAGCTCGGGAAAGTCCTTTTCGAGAAACTCAGAATCGACCCGAAGGCCAGGAAAAACAAAAACGGCAATTACAGCACCGATGAAGAGACACTGACCGCCCTGGCCGAGAGACATCCCATCATCGGGAACATATTGAAATTCAGAGCTGTAAAAAAACTGCTGTCCACATACATAGAACCGCTGCCGACCCTTATAAACCCGACAGACGGAAAGATACACACGACTTTCAACCAGGCCCTTACTGCTACCGGCAGGCTCAGTTCCTCCCATCCGAACCTGCAGAACATCCCCATAAGGACCGAGCTTGGGAGGGAAATCCGCAAAGCGTTCATACCCTCATCGGAAAGCAACCTTATAATCTCTGCCGACTATTCTCAAATCGAATTAAGGCTGATGGCCGCCCTTAGCGGAGACCCGTATATGATAGAGGCTTTCATGGAAGGCAGGGACATCCACGCCGCAACGGCGGCCAGAATTTTCAAAATACCGGAAAGCGAGGTTACCAGGGAACAGCGCGGAAAAGCCAAAACGGCCAATTTCGGCATAATCTACGGAATATCGGCCTTCGGCCTGTCCCAGAGGCTCGGAATACCGAGAGCAGAGGCTTCGTCCCTGATTGACGAGTATTTCAGGAACTACCCTTCTGTCGCCTCCTATATCGGAAGGATGAAGGAAACGGCCAGGGAAAAAGGCTATGTGGAAACGCTGTTCAAACGCAAGAGATACCTTAAGGATATCAATTCGAGAAACGCCACCGTACGCGGCTTTGCCGAAAGGAACGCCGTGAACGCCCCGATACAGGGCAGTGCGGCAGACATAATAAAGATAGCCATGATTAATGTGGATACCGCCCTGAAAAGGGAGGGGCTCAAGGCAAGGATGATACTCCAGGTACATGACGAACTGGTATTTGACTCGCCGGAAGCAGAAGCTCGGCAGGTCATGGAAATAGCCGTAAGGGAAATGGAGGGAGTAGGCACTGGAATAGGGCTGCCCGTAAGGCTCTCCGTAGAATGCAACAGCGGCAAAAACTGGTTAGACGCACATTGAGATGGATACAAGCGACAAGGCATTGGTAAGACTCGCCCTGAAAGGCAACAAGGATGCATTTTCCATTCTGGTGGCGCGATACCAGAAATCACTGAAGATTTTTCTTGCAAACTATTGTCCTGTCCCGGAAGACATCGACGACATTTGCCAGGAAAGCCTCAGGAAAGCATACCAGTCCCTGCCGTCATACGATCCGAAATATTCATTCAATACATGGCTGTTTTCCATAGCCCGCAATACCGCGATAGACATGTGCCGCAGGGAAAACGCCTGCCAGAAAATCATGACCGGCGAGGGCGGGGGAAGCCTTGCCGATACTGGCGCCACCGTCAGTTCCCCGGAAGACAACATGATAGGTGTCCAGACCTATGAATCCCTGATAAGGGCCATCGACGGGCTTCCGGAACTTTACCGTGAAGCCGCCAGGCTGAGGTTCATACATGAATACGCATACGAGGAAATAGCCTCACAGCTGTCCTTGCCCCTCAATACCGTGAGGACCAGGCTGCGCAGGGCGAAGGGCATTATATTACAACAACTCAAATGTCTATGACGGGACCGGATATCATATACGGGCATTTCCCCGGGCTTACCGGAGAACAGAAACGGCAGATGGAACTGCTCTACCCTCTTTACATGGAATGGAACGAAAAAATAAATGTCATATCCAGAAAGGACTGCGACATGCTGTACCTGCACCATGTACTCCATTCCCTGGCCATAGCGAAATATATGGAAGAAAATTCCATACGCGCATGCAGCATAATAGACACGGGGTGCGGCGGAGGATTCCCCGGAATCCCACTGGCAATCCTGTTCCCGCATATCCGCTTTACGTTATGCGACTCCATTGCAAAAAAAATCAAGGTCGCTGCCGGGATTGCAAAAGCCATCAACGCCGTAAACGTGGAGACTGTATGCTGCAGGACTGAAAGCCTGCACTCGAGATACGACTATGCCGTATCCCGCGCCGTCACATCCCTGAGAAAACTGATTCCCATGACAGGGCATCTCTATGAAAAGGGTATGATCTGCCTCAAGGGCGGCAGCGTCGCGGATGAAATACGGGAATGCACCTCGACGCTCAGAATCCCCGCCGAAACATTCACAACCGTGAAAATCTCCAAATGGTTTGAAGAAGAGTTTTTTTCAGAAAAATTTGTAATATTCGCCAAAAGCACTACCTTTGCACTCCCTTAACGGAAAATAAAAAGATAATATATGAAACGCACTTTCCAACCATCTCAGCGTAAACGCCGCAACAAACACGGTTTCCGCGAGCGCATGTCTACCCCGAATGGCCGCCGCGTCCTTGCGGCACGCCGCCGTCATGGCCGTAAGAAACTGACAGTGTCTTCAGAAGACAGGTTTTAGCCTCTCCTGAACGGCGCTTTGGATTAGCGGAAGATTTAGAGGGCGACTAAAAAGCGATTTTTAGTCGCTTTCCTTGTTTATGCGGGGCAAGATGAGTCCCGGGCCGGCTGTATAAGTTCTGTCCGGTTCGGGAAAGAGGGTGCGGCCCGGGTACTGCATCGGAGAAAATATGGCTAAGGACTTATTCAACAGATATATCTGGCTGGTGGACACCATTTATCAGGCTGACGGCATTACATTCGAGGAAATCAACGGGAAATGGATGCGCAACAGCATGAGTTACGGAGAGGGCCTGCCTTTGAAAACTTTCCACAACCACAGAAAGGCCATTGAAGAAATTTTCGACATAAATATCGTATGCGACAGGAAAAACGGATACCGGTACTATATCGAAAATATCGATGACTTGCGTAAAGGCGGCATACGGACATGGCTGCTGAATACTTTCGCCGTAAACAACATTATAAACGAAAGCCACCAGCTGAAACGCCGTATCATTTTCGAACAGATTCCGTCCGGGCAAAAGTTCCTCTCTGCGTTGATAGAGGCAATGCGGGACGGCAAGGTAATGGAGTTACAGTATAAAAGTTTCTGGCGGCAGGACAAGTATACTACGGAAGTCGAACCGTATTTTGTCAAGGTCTTCCGCCAGCGGTGGTATCTGATAGCCAGAAACGTCCGGAAAGACGCCTTAAGAATCTATGCTTTGGACAGGTTTATCGGCCTGAAGCAGACTGGAAAGACCTTTGTCTATCCGAATGACTTTGACCCCGAAGAGTATTTCCGCAACAGTTTCGGCATTATCAAGGAAGACGGATGCCCTCCGGAGACGGTGACACTTAAAGTTTTCGGGACACAGAGGGAATATTTCCGGACCTTACCCCTGCACCACTCCCAGGAAGAGTCGGAAACGGAGGAAGAATATTCGGTTTTCCGCTACCGGCTTTCCCCTACATACGACTTCATCCAGGAGATCCTTTCGCACGGATGCGAAGTGGAGGTGCTTTCCCCTGCCCACCTGAGAGACAGGATAAGAATGCATGCCGCTGCCATTCTTGAAAGAGGATGAGTTTTATTTCTGCTTAATCCGGCTTCGTCACATATACTGCTGCGTATATTTGACTTCGTCACATATACTGTAGCACCTCGGTAATGAAAATTGAACAAGTTCATTTTCATTACTCTCGGTTTCTGCGTATATTTGCCTGATAAAATCATTGAAGATGCCGGTAAGAAGAAAACATCCTGTTCTGCTGAACATTGCGTTTATAATAATTATTCTTGCACTGCTTTTTGCCATCATTTATTTCGGACTCAGAATCGTCACGAGGCACAATCAGGAGTTTACCGTTCCCGACTTTACCGGGATGAGCCTGCCTCAGGCCGAAGCAGCCACGGGCAAGGCGGAACTGAGGCTGGAAGTATCTGATTCGGTATATATCAGGGGGATGGAAAGGGGCACCATCTCACGGCAAAACCCCGCTCCAGGAAGCAAAGTAAAAAAGAACAGGAGAATACTTCTCGTAATAAACTCCGTCCTTCCAAGACAGGTGGAGATGCCATCCCTAATCGGCTACTCGTTAAGGCAGGCCCGTACCGAGCTTGCTTCCCAGGGGTTGTCGATAGGACGGCTGGTGTACGTAGAGGATATGGCTACGAACAATGTACTCGCCCAACAGTTCCGCGGCGAAGACATAGCCCCCGGCACAAAAGTGGACAGCGATACCAGGATAGATCTGGTACTGGGCATGAACCCTGACAATCAGCATACTTTCGTTCCCTCCGTGCTGGGATACAAGTTCCAGATGGCAAAAGACATCCTGTACGACAACTCGCTGAATGTCTACCATACGGGATTCGACAGTTCCGTATCGACATATTCCGATTCACTTGAAGCGATAGTCTACAGGCAGTTCCCGGAGCCATCGGACTCGATTGCCGTACTTATGGGTACACCCGTTTCCATTTACCTGTCCAGGGACGAGAACACTTTATCAGTACTCTATGACACTACAGCAACCGCAGAACCAATTGACACTGTCCTCTGAGTACGAAGACGAAGATCAGCCTGAACTGTTCGAACATTTCCGGCTTGCGACAGACAAGGGACAGTCTCCCGTAAGGCTGGACAGGTATCTCTCGACGCATATCGAAGGTACGTCAAGAAACAGGATACAACAGGCCATTGATGCAGGATACGTAATGGTCGACGGCAGGCCGGCCAAAGCGAATTACAAGATAAAGCCCGGCGAGACCATTACGATACTTTTGCCGTACCGGAGAAGGGGCGTAGAGATTATTCCTGAAAAAATTCCGTTGGACATACGCTATGAAGACGAGGACGTCATGGTAGTGAACAAACCTGCCGGCCTTGTCGTGCATCCCGGCCACGGGCATTACACCGGGACACTGCTGAACGGCCTGGCGTATTATCTCGGACGCTCACAGGGACCGGATGGAGAAGACGACAGGATGGGAATATTGGTACACCGTATCGACAAGGATACTTCCGGGACGCTTGTAATAGCAAAGAACGATGAAGCCCAGGCAAGCCTCGCCGCACAGTTCTTCAACCACACGATAGAAAGAAAATACATAGCCATCGTATGGGGGGACATGGAGCAGGATGAGGGAACTGTTACCGGCGACATAGGCCGCGACCCCAACGACAGGCTCCGTTTCAAGGTATATGAGGAAGGCACCGGTGGCAAACATGCCGTAACGCATTACAGGGTCCTGCGCCGTTTCGGTTACATTACCGTGGTGGAGTGCATCCTCGAAACAGGGCGAACCCATCAGATAAGGGTACACATGAACCACATAGGGCATCCGCTTTTCAACGATGAAAGGTATGGCGGTGACAGGATTCTCAAAGGTACGCTCTACTCGAAATACCGGCAATTCATAGACAATTGCTTTACAGTCCTGCCGCGGCAGGGCCTGCATGCACGTACCATAGGCTTCATACATCCCAAAACAGGAAAAAAGATAGTAGTCGAAAGCGAATTGCCTGACGACATGCAGGCGCTCATCGGGAAGTTCGAAAAATTCACTTCAAACAGAAAGGACTAACGGTGCGGGGGCCCGGGTCTTCTTCCCTTTGCCATATTATCAAAATTCCCGAAACGGTAAGTGAGGCTTATTATGAAATACTGGCCGAGCGTATTGTTATACACGTCCTGGACATAATTGTCACTGTTGATGCGGTAGTTGTTCTTGGCCTGGTTTAGTATGTCGTAGACTTTGAACCTGAGGGTCATTTTCTTCTTAAAGAAAAGCTGCGATATTTCCGCATTCCATGTAAACGACGGTTCCCCGTATCCCGCGTCATAGCCTATATAATAATTGTACCTGCCATCCGTCCTGATTTCCATTCCCCAGGGCAATGTTGCCGTAACATCCGCAAAGACCGCATTGTTCCACGTATCCGAACGGGCCTGGGAGCTGATCTCATACCAGGCTTTCTGGTATGAAGCCCTCGCACCGAGTCTCGCCTCTACCCATTTGTCGCGATATACGAATGTCAGGTTTTCCATGGCCGTAAGTGAGGTGGTGCGTCCCCCTATAAGATAGTCCCTGACCTCTTCGAATGTCGTAGCGTCCGTACCCTCGGCAGTATAGGTAAGATTGCTCGACATTGAAAGCCTCGTAAATGACATCATGGAGAACTTTGATGTGGAGCGTCCGAGCGGAGTATTGAACATCAGCATCATATTTCCGCTGAAGGTCGATTTGGCGGAATTTACGGGGACGGTATACTGTACTCCTGCGGCATCGTACCAGTTGGCGTTTATTATGTCATCCTTCACATAGTCGAAACGCATCCTTACATTCAACGACGTGAAATTCTTCATGTTCGTATATCTGTAATCGGCCCTGATACGATGGGAAAACTCGGGGTTGAGGGAGGGGTTGCCGAGCGACACGTACAGCGGGTCCGAATTATCCGGTACCGGCATCAACTGGTTTATGGACGGTTCTTCCGTTCTTCCGCGATAGGTTATCCTGATAAAGTTGTTGTCGGAGAAACGGTAGTCAAAACGGGCCGAGGGGGCGAAATTCCATACGGTATAGGAAGTGTCCCTCTCTGCCCCGAGAGTAGCCAGCGTCTCGGTAGTGGCCGGTTGGGCGCTGAAACCCACCTGTATATTGTACTTTTCCTCCTGCTTCATGAAATTCAGCTGCATGTTGTGGTTCATGAAGGTATTGCTCATCCTGTTCGAATAGTCCGTATCCAGATTCCCCGTAGGGACATCGTACGTAAGCTTCTCCGATTCATTTCTGTTCCAGGAGTAACGGTATGAGGCCATAAGGAAATAATTTTTCCCCAACGGTTCGGTATAGGTAAGGTTGGCGGATACCGAATAAGTTTCGTCCTTCTGGTTGTAGCGCTGGTCTACGACCGTAGAGCCTGTCTGCGTATTGTCTTCATAAGAATTTGTCACGGAATAGTTTGTTCCATTGAGGAAACTGTTGGACAGGTTGTAGTTCATGAAAAGCGATACCGTCCTCCCCTTTGCCTTCCCTATCCTTTGCCGCAGAAGGAACATACCCCTCGTCCTCCATGATCGGTTGTCGCCGGCAGCCTCGCTGTAACCATCATTCACCTTGCCGGTTACGGAGTTGTCGGAACTGTAGGAAGTCGTTTCGTCAAAACGGCCCCTTCCGTACATAAAACTCGGACGGAAGAAAATGGAAGTATTGTCATTGAATTTATAGTCCAGCTCGAGCCCGGCCCTGTGGCCGTCGTTGAAAGTCATTCCCTCACTGTTGTTGCGGGTTATAAGGCTCTGGGTATCATCGAGGAATGTCGTTCTGACACTATTTTCAACTACATTCCTGTCGGAACCGCTGTACAGATAGTTGCCCCCGAGTTCCTTCTCGTCGTCATTCTGAAGATACGTATTGGCATTGACCCCTGCCATCCACGAGGTCGTGATTCCGATGTTCCCGCCGAACATGCCGGGGCCCATTCCGGGCATCCCCCTCATTCCCCCGCCACCGCCTGCAGAACGCATGCTCTGCATCATCTCACCGGCCATGTCCTGAAAACCGCGGTTATTTGTATTGTTCCCGTTGGCGATAAAGCTTATCTGGGACTTGTCAGTAAAACGCCCTACCATGGCAGACCCCTGATAACGCCCTTCATGCTCCGAAGTAAGCAGGTCGTGCCCGCCCCCACCGGTGACATTGCCGAACCACGCATCAAGCATTCCCGACTTTATACTCAGGTCTATTATCGTCTCCTCTTCGCCGTCGTCTATTCCGGTGAATTTTGCCTGTTCGGACTTTTCCTCCACGAGCCTGACTTTCTCGATAATTTTTGCGGGGATATTCTTCGAGGCAAGCTGCGGGTCGTCCAGAAAGAATTCCTTGCCATCTATCTTGATTTTTGTTATCGTCTCCCCGTTGGCCGTTATATTGCCGTCGCTGTCCACCTCCATACCCGGCATCTTCTTCAGAAGGTCTTCCAGCATGTCATTGTCGGTAGTCTTGAATGATGCCGCCGTATATTCCACCGTGTCCTTCTTTACTACCACGGGATTTCCTACGGCCTCCACAACCGCCTCGGCCAGAAGCTGCATATCCTCTCGCATACGCAGGGTCCCCGCGTCCGTAGCGGGAGACTTTACGGTAACGGGAATATTTTTCGTGAAAAAGCCCATAAGGCTCGCGACAAGAACATAGCGCCCGGAAAGGACTCCGGATATGCTGGCAATACCGTCATCACCCGTCATGGTATAGTATGCTCCTTTGACAGTACCGTCCATGGAGACATAAACGGTAACATCGGGCAACGGCTCGCTTGTAAGGGAATCAATAATCCTGACCTTGACTGTAGACAATTCCTGGGCAAAGGCGCAGGGTAAAAATGACAATACAATTGCTGCAACCGCCAGCAGTCTGCGTATGGAATCCATCTTCTGTCTTCTATTACTCTTCCACGTATTACTCAAAATTAGACAGTCCCAAAGGTAAAAGGTTTAAGGCAAGTGCGGTTTTTTATTTCAGCGTATCTTCGACGGATTGGCCTTGACATAGGCCGCCCAGGAAGAATGTGCTGAGGACTCGGGAAGCGGTGACGACAGAGTATAGAAATGGCATGTCGCAATCGCCAGCGCATCGGTAGCATCCAGATATGTACCCTGGAACTCCATGCCGTATATCTTGGAAAGAATCGCCGCAACCTGTTCCTTCGAGGCTGCCCCCCTGCCGGTGACGGACATTTTCACCTTCCTGGGGGCATATTCATACACCGGCATGCCCGAAGCAAGAGCCGCCGAAATAGCGGCACCCTGTGCGCGGCCGAGTTTCAGCATTACCTGAGGGTTCTTTCCGTAAAACGGAGCCTCTACGGCCAGTTCGTCGGGCCTGTACTTCCCTATAATATCCGTAATGTTCCCGTATATTGTCCTCAGTTTCTCGAAATGGTCCCCGACCTTTCTCAGGTCCACTACTCCTAAATCCCTGCAGACGGCATTCCGGCCTTCCACCGACAGGATGGAGTAACCGAGTATCATGGTACCCGGGTCCACGCCCAGAATTATACGCCGTCCCGGCCCCATATCCAGTTCAGTCGATTTTCACGAACCTTGTATATTCCTGCAGTACTTTAGGAATCAATATCCCGTCAGGTGTCTGGTTGTTCTCGAGCAATGCCGCAAGAATCCTCGGCAATGCAAGCGAACTTCCGTTGAGGGTATGCGCCGGAGATATCCTGCCCTCTGCATCCTTATATCTAAGTTTCAGCCTGTTTGCCTGATACGAGGCGAAATTGGACACGGAGCTTACCTCCAGCCATCTCTTCTGGGCGGCGGAATACACCTCAAAATCATAAGTAATCGCGGAAGTAAAGCTCATGTCCCCTCCGCAAAGCCTTACTATGCGATAAGGCAGATCGAGTGAGTTCACCAAACGCTCCACATGCAGTACCATCTCATTGAGAGCCCTTTCCGAAGCCTCGGGCAAAGATATCTGTACGATTTCCACTTTATCGAACTGATGCAGCCTGTTGAGTCCCCTGACGTCTTTCCCGTATGAGCCGGCCTCGCGCCTGAAACACGGGGTATAGGCAGTCATCTTGATCGGAAAATCCGATTCGGAAAGAATGCAGTCCCTGTAAATATTGGTAACCGGAACCTCTGCCGTAGGTACGAGATAGAATCTGTCCTGCGGGACATAATACATCTGTCCTTCCTTGTCCGGTATCTGCCCCGTACCGAAACCCGAGGCTTCGTTAACCAATACCGGCGGCTCTATTTCAAGATATCCCGCCTTGGTATTGAAGTCCAGGAAATATTGTATGAGCGCTCTCTGGAGCCTCGCGCCCCTGCCTTTGTAGACAGGGAATCCCGCTCCGGTAAGCTTCACTCCGAGATCGAAGTCGATAAGCGAATACCTGGAGGCAAGATCCCAGTGCGGCACCGCATTCTCAGGAAGGTCGGGAATCTCGCCGCCCATACGGACTACTACATTGTCCTCGGCGCTTTTTCCGGGCGGGACATTGTCTGCCGGAATATTGGGAAGAAGGACCAACAGTTCGTTCTGGGCCTTCTGGCATTCTTCCATTTTGATTTCCAAATCCTTGGAACGCTCTTTCAATGCGGCGACCCCGGCCTTTGCAGCTTCGGCCTCGGCGTTTTTCCCTTCCTTCATGTAACGTCCTATCTCTTTGGACATAGCCTTGAGATCCGCCAGGGTAGAATCAAGTTCCGTCTGATATTGCCTTCTGAGCCTGTCCTGCTCCAATATCTTCCCGACTATGGCGGAGGCATCGAAATTCTTTACGGCGAGCCTTTCCACCACAAAATCGGGTCTTTCTCTCAAAAGTTTAAGAGTCAACATATTTCTACTGCAATTTTACACTTTCCATCAAAAAAACAGGGGGACTGACATGGATATCCACGACCCATAGTCTTCCCCCTCTCTGCCAAATTATGCTCCGGACGCCTATTCTTGCGTATCCAAAGGCATTATGGAAACATAGGACCTGTTTTCCCTTGTCTTGCGGAAAGCAACGACACCGTCAACGAGAGCATACAGAGTATGATCCCTGCCCATGCCAACGTTGACTCCGGGATAATGCACCGTCCCTCTCTGGCGGACCAGAATATTTCCAGCCTTTGCCATTTGTCCTCCGAAGAGCTTCAGACCAAGTCGTTTGCTATGCGATTCACGACCGTTCTTCGAACTACCGACACCTTTTTTGTGAGCCATAAACCAATCCTCCTCTTGAATTAAGCGATCTCATCTATGAGAATCTGGGTTAAACACTGGCGATGACCGTTGAGCTTCTGATAGCCTTTGCGGCGTTTTTTCTTAAACACCAACACTTTGTCAGCTTTCAGATGGTCCACGATGGTAGCCTTTACCGTAACTCCGTCCACATACGGGGTACCGACTTTTACATTCCCGTCAGTATCGGTAAGGAGCACCTTGGGGAAACTGAGGGAATCGCCCTTTCCGCCCTCAAGACGGTTTACGAAGAGCTTTTTGCCCTTCTCTACTTTAAACTGCTGTCCTGCAATATCAACAATTGCGTACATATAAATATTGTTAAAGTTAGTGACTGCAAGCGGCTGCAACACAACAAGCAGCTCTTATCCAACAGCTTAACAGCCTTCATCAAATAATTTTGGAGAGCAAATGTAATACATTTCCCGATTTATAGCAAGTCAAGCCGGAATTTATTCATAAATTTGCCAAACCATGGACAGCGTATTTGCATACAACAGACCGGCCGCCGATTCGGAGTTCCTGTCGAGGAAGAAGGAACTGGGCCATCTAACATCACTGCTTAAAAGCAGAAAACACGCATTAATCTATGAGCCTCCCAAGACCGGCAAAAGATCGCTTGTCCTGCAGGCAGAGGATAATCTGAAGAAAAGCGGGGAAGAATTCGACTCATGCCGGATAAGTCTCCTCAATGCAACCGACTGCCGCACCATGACGGAGGCGATAAGGGGAGGCGTCTCTATGACATATCCTGGCATTCCCGTAAACGGCATCAATGAACCGGGGGAGATTCTCGCCGCGGCCGCCGCCGAAGCAGGGCGGCAGGGCCGGCAGCTTTTCCTGCATATCGAAGAGGGCCAGAACATTCTCAAGGCAGAGGACAGGGAAAGGTTCATGTCCTCGTTCTGGGAGCCGGTACCTGAGGGCGGGCCTGTCTCCTGCATCTTTACGGGTTCCAGAATAAATGCCATGAAACAGCTTGCGGACGAGGACGGGCATCTCAGGGAAACGGAAAGGGTACGCCTTTCCACGCTTGAAGAAAAAGCCGTGACCGATGCCATAATAAAAACGTTCCTGAAGGTCGGAAGGGTCGTGGAGCCATCTCAGGCGGAACATATCTACGAAAGCCTCGACGGCCACCCGTGGTACATATGGCACATATCCGAAATATGCTTCAACCTTACCAAAGGATACCTGAGCGACAGGATGGTCTCGGAAGCATTCCATTCCCTGCTCACGATACATTTCAACAGGTTCCAGGACATTACGGATTCATTGAGCGGTTTCCAGATTTCCTACCTGAAAGCCGTATACGACGGGGCCGTAAACAGGCATAATATGAACGAAATTGTTTCGGCCTACAGGCTCAACTCCCCGGCCAACGTCCACAGGGTAAGGGAAGCCCTCATGAAAAAGGAGGTAGTGGCCTTCGACAGCGACGGAAGTCCTTACATCATCGACCCTCTGTTCAAAATGTGGCTTAAAACTTATTATTTCCTGTCATGAAAAAATTAGCAGTGCTTTCGGGCGCCGGAGTAAGCAAGGAAAGCGGTATAAACACATTCAGGGATTCAGGCGGCCTGTGGGAAAAATATCCCGTACAGCAGGTGGCCTCCATAGAAGGATGGTACGCGGACCGCGCACTTGTCCTGGACTTCTACAATGCCAGACGCAGGGACCTTAAGGACAGGCGTCCCAATAAGGCCCACCGCCTTATAGCCGGTCTTGAAAAATATTTTCAGGTTACGGTAATAACCCAGAATATCGACAATCTCCACGAACAGGCAGGTTCTACAAACGTAATACACCTGCACGGCGAAGTCACCAAGGCCATCGGGGAAGGAGAAGACCCCACCGACCCTTCCAACATAACCGACATAGGGTACGGTGACATACGTATCGGGGACAAAAGCCGCAGGGGCAACCAACTGAGGCCGTTTATAGTATGGTTTGGCGAACCGGTGCCTATGATAGGCAGGGCGGCATCCGTAGTGTCCGAATGCGACATGCTGCTCGTGATAGGGACATCCCTTAACGTCTATCCTGCTGCAGGGCTTGTCAACTATATAAAATACGGGACTCCCCTATGGCTGATAGACCCCAACCCGATAAGGGTAGACTACGGCAATTATACCCAGATTACGGACGTGGCGACTTCGGGAATGGAAAAATTTACCGAAATGCTCCTGAACGGAGGTCTCGCAGATGGACAGGAATAAGCGCTGGTACGTACTGTACACATCCGCAAGGGCGGAAAAGAAAGTGGCCGAAAGGCTCGCTTATGAAGGATTCGAGGTTTTCCTTCCCATATACAGGTCCAGGCGGAAGTGGTCGGACAGAATCAAGACCGTCGAACTGCCGCTTTTCAGTTCCTATGTATTTGTAAGGTGTACGGAAATACGCCTGAGAATGGCCCTGCTCGTACAGGGCGTCGTAAAAGTAATATACCATTGCGGGAAACCTGCTGTTGTCCGTGACGAGGAAATTTCCGAAGTAAGGGAGTTCCTCGCTATGACGGACAGGAACAAGGTAATATCGATCGGGGACATGGTCCGGATTCTCGGAGGCCCGTTCGACATGAAATACGGCAAAATAACCAGGATAGACAACCGTTTCGCCTATCTTATACTCGAATCCATAGGTGACGTACCGGTGTGCCTGGAGTTGTGCATAGAAAAAGACAACATAACAAAACCCGGTCCTGCGGACAGGGCCGGGTAAGCGCAAACCTGCGGGCAAGGATTACAGTATACTGAAAGCCACGTTCATACCCGCCGTTACAATAGACACCATACTCATAAGTTTGATAAGGATATTGAGGGAAGGCCCGGAAGTATCCTTGAACGGGTCGCCGACAGTATCGCCTACCACTGTGGCATGATGTGCCTCGGAATTTTTACCTCCGAGATTCCCTTCCTCCACGTATTTCTTCGCATTGTCCCAGGCCCCGCCGGAATTGGCCATAAAGACCGCCAGGACGAATCCCGACCCGAGGCTGCCGGCAAGCAGGCCTATCGTTCCCGACACACCGAAAAATACCCCGACAAGTATGGGGACTACTATGGCGAGCAGGGACGGGAAAAGCATTTCCCTCTGGGCCCCCTTTGTGGAAATCGAAACGCAGCGGGCATAGTCCGGAACAGCCTCTCCTGTAAGTATACCCTTGATCTCCCTGAACTGCCGGCGCACTTCCGCCACCATCTTCTGGGCGGCACGACCTACCGCATTCATTGTAAGGCCGCAGAAGAGAAAAGACATCATCGCCCCTATGAATATACCTACAAGTACATTGGGATTCATGAGGTTTACATGGTAGAAATCCATAAAGTCCGGAATAGTGGCCCCGGCCACTTCGACTATCCTGCCTCCAATGTCAAGCGTCTGCTCCCCTATTCTCTGCAGGCCTATCTTTATCTCTTCAATATACGAGGCAAGCAATGCCAGGGCCGTCAGGGCTGCGGATCCGATGGCAAACCCCTTGCCGGTCGCAGCGGTGGTATTGCCTAAAGCGTCGAGAATATCCGTCCTCTGCCTTACCTCGGGCTCAAGGTTGCTCATCTGGGCATTTCCGCCCGCGTTGTCGGCAATCGGCCCGTAGGCATCGGTTGCCAGCGTAATGCCGAGCGTGGAGAGCATTCCTACTGCGGCTATGCCTATGCCATAAAGGCCTATGCTAAGATTCTGTGCGGAAAGCATGTTCTCCACATCGAAGCCTATTGCGCACAGGTATGCCAGGATAATGGCGGCGGCAATTGTTATCACAGGTATGGCGGTAGATATCATGCCAAGGCCTACACCCGATATTATGACCGTAGCCGGCCCGGTCTTTGAACTCTCGGCAAGTTTTCGCGTCGGCCTGTAGGAATGCGAAGTATAATATTCCGTAGACTGGCCGATGATAATGCCTGCTACAAGCCCTACAACTACTGAGCATGAAATCCAGGCCCAGTTAGGAAGCCTGAGCAGCGACAGGACGCCGAATGTGGCTGCCGCTATCAGTACGGAGGACATGTTTGTCCCTATTCCGAGCGATTTCAGAAGCTGTTTCATGCCGGCGCCTTCCCTGGTACGCACCGTATATATTCCGAGTATTGAAAGCAATATGCCCACTGCCGCTATAAGCATGGGGGCGAAAACGGCTTTCAGCTGTACGTCCGTATCGAAATAGAAGGCTGATGCTCCGAGAGCGGCGGTAGCAAGGATAGAGCCGCAATAGGACTCGTAAAGGTCCGCACCCATTCCGGCCACATCACCGACATTGTCACCTACATTGTCCGCAATCGTCGCAGGATTTCTCGGGTCATCCTCGGGTATTCCCGCCTCAACTTTCCCTACAAGGTCGGCGCCTACATCGGCCGCCTTGGTATATATGCCTCCCCCCACGCGGGCGAAAAGCGCCTGGGTGGATGCTCCCATACCGAATGTAAGCATTGTAGTGGTAATGACAATGAGTTTCTGGGGACCATCTTCAACTCCGATAAAGTGGTCGAGGACAATATACCACAGCGATATATCCAACAGACCGAGCCCTACGACGGTAAGTCCCATGACCGCACCGGAGCGGAAGGCCAGCTTCAGGCCGGCATCGAGAGACCTTCTCGATGCATTCGCCGTACGTCCGGAAGCACTCGTAGCTGTCTTCATCCCTATAAAACCCGCAAGACCTGAGAAGAACCCGCCAGTCAGGAAGGCAAACGGGACCCACGGGTTCTGTATTCCGAACCCGTAAGCCAATACGGCAAAAAAGACGGCAAGGATGACAAATACAATCGTAACAACCTTGTATTGTTGCTTGAGATACGCCATGGCCCCTTTTCTCACGTGGGCGGCTATTTCCCTCATAGTAGGAGTACCTTCGTCCTCCTTGAGCATCTTCCTGTAAAAGAAAAATGCAAAGGCCAGCGCAACCACTGATGCGGCCGGCACTACATAAAACAGATTTTCTACAGTCATAACAGGTTTATATGTTAAGTCGTTCTACTATATTATTGTACTTGCTGCCGACGATTGCAGCGGCCATCCTTTCAAGCCGTACTGCCGGGCCGGTAGCATAAAACACGCTCTCTCCCGCGGAAGGATGCCCGCCCTTCATGGCAGAGGCGATACGGGCAACCTGCCTTGCCACGGCCGGGGCCGGATTGACCACGGCAACACCGGGACCGGCTATTTTCCTTATCGTATCCTCCAGAAACGGGAAATGAGTACATCCCAGGACTATCACGTCGACACCCTCAGAGAGCATCCTGTCGACATACTTTTCAAGCAAGGCGGTGGCATCCTGCCCGTTCTCAACGGCTTCCACCAGGCCTTCACCGACAACCTCCACGACCCGTACACCGTCCCCTACCCTGGCAAGCGTATTGTGATAAAGTTCTCCCTTGAATGTATTTGCCGTAGCAAGCACCCCGATAACGCCGGCCGATGACATTGCCGCCGCAGGCTTTACCGCCGGTTCCATCCCGACGAACGGCACCTCGAAACGGGAGCGGAGACAGGCAATCGCCGCTGCCGTAGCCGTATTGCAGGCCACAACGATGATGTCGGCCCCTTTTCCCATCAGGAACTCCGAGACGCGGACAGCCCTGTCCCGGATAATCCCGACAGGTTTGTCCCCATAGGGGCAATATGCCGTGTCGGCCACATATACATAGTCCTGCTCAGGCATAAGGCGGTATACTTCTTTCCAAACGGACAACCCGCCTACCCCCGAATCGTACAGGCCTATCATAATACGGTTTATTTCAGATATTCCTCAAGAAATGCCGGTATCTCGTCTTCCTGAAGCCTGCGGGCTACAATCCTGCCCTCCTGATCCACGAATATATTCTGTGGTATATAGCGTACATTGTACAGCTTCGCCACCTCGTTGTGCCACATCTTCAGGTCCGAAACATGATACCAGTTAAGCCTGTCCCTTGTTATGGCCGTCTCCCAGCTTATGGTATCGCGGTCAAGGGATACTCCTACTATCTCAAGTCCCCTGTTATGAAAACGGGCGTATATTTCTACAAGTTCGGGGTTGAACTGGCGGCACGGCCCGCACCAGCTCGCCCAGAAATCAAGCATGGTAATCCGGTTCTTCTTGTATACATCAGAAAAAGTCAACTGCTTGCCGGTTACCTCATACATGGTAAAGTCAGGCGCGACAAGACCCGTCTGCAGGCGTTCTTCCCTGTCCACTACCGCCTTTACCTCTTCAAGACGTTCATTATGCCTGAATCCCGGAGAGGATTCGAACCTTGCAAGAATCATCTTGGCCGAATCGAGGGACATGTCGTATACGTCGCGGCTGAAATAATACAGGGAGAAATGGGATTCCGGCTCAGCCGCAATCAGCGAATCCTGCAGTTTGCCCTGCAGGTCCATGAACGTCCTTACACTGTCCATTATCTCCTGCCTGCGGGCTTCCCCAAGCGACGGATTCATATATCCGTTCATTATGACATCAATACGATAATCCTGCTTGAGTTTCTCTTCTATCATGAACAGCTCATGCGCTCTGCCCGCCTTTACGGAAGCCTTGGAAAGAAGCGTATCGACGCCTTCGATAGTCACTGGTACATTCTCGAGGAAAAGCGGTATTTCCCCGTCAAGCCCTTCCACGGACACATAATAGAAATCCGGGGTCATGGTCCTGCCGACGAATTCGCACCTTCCGTTCACGATATCGGCCGTATCCCTGAAAGCCCACCTTGTGTCCTTGTTATACAGATAGGCCTTGCCCGAAACTATTGCGGGAGTATTCCCGTCTATAGTAACGGTCACTGAATATTTTTCGTCCGGGCCGGCACATGCTGCGGCAAATACGGCCGCGATGCATAAAATCACAAGTCTTCTCATACGTCTGAATTATTGATCATTTAAAAACCATTCCTTGTATGTCATATAACCCGCCGCATTGCGGTGGGCGGATTCCCTGACGGCATCGGTCCCGTCCTTTACCTTTTTTGCCGGGACTCCTGCATAGACTCCCGGCCCGAGTATGGAACCGCCGAGCACCACCGCCCCAGCAGCTATTATGGAGCCATCAGCAACCTCTACTCCGTCAAGCAGCACTGCACCCATACCGACCAGCACGTCGTTACCTACCTTCGCCCCGTGTATTATGGCATTATGGCCTACCGAAACATCATCGCCTATCTCTACGACCGATTTTCTGTAAAGCGTATGGAGCACGGCCCCGTCCTGTATATTCACCCTGTTGCCGAGACGTATCGGATTGACATCGCCGCGAAGCACGGCCCCGTACCATATACTGCAGTCGTCGCCGATTTCCACATCCCCGATTATAGCCGCATTTTCCGCTATAAAACAATTCTTGCCGATTTTAGGTCCGACCCCGTTAAGTTCCCTTATAATTGCCATATTTCAAATTTGGACAAAATTAGGAAATATTTCCGCATTATGTATTTTTAATATTCACCGTTCCGGAGCCTGTCCGAAACTGCCTATAACTACTGTCAGGGCGCCCCTGTAACCGTATTTACTGTAAGGCGCATCGGTACAGCGGCAGAAAGGATGCCTGGCTATCTCTTCAAGCAATGCCCGGCGGAGAGTCCCGTCGCCCTTGCCGTGGATAAATACGATTTCCATACCGCGGCAATGACGATAGCGCTGCAGCTCGCTCCGCACTGTCTCTATCTGCAGTCCGAGTATATCGCCGGGGTGTCCGGAAGAGGCCGAATGCAGCAGGGCCTCGGCATGAAGGTCGACTTCCCTGCATGTGCGGCCACGTTCATGGCGCATAAAGCCGGATTCCGCAGAAATCCGGGAAGGCTTCAGATCCTTTTTCCTTGCCTTGCGCGACATATATGAGGAATACCCCTCATCGGGAACGCAAAAGCCTTTCCTGACAGGTATTTCCATACCGTCTTCGTCGGATACTATTACAGTGCCGTCTTCGAGAATACGTACGACAGTCCCGCCGCCGTCGCTGTCGAGAAACCTGACCTTGTCCCCTTCTTTCATAATGCGGTTCAATAAGAAACCGGGGCCGTCCGGATTACGGACAGCCCCGGTTCATCCACAGGCATGTTTCATGCCTTATCAATATTCATTTTATTAGATAATACCCTGTTCGAGCATTGCCTGGGCAACTTTCATGAAACCGGCTATATTTGCGCCTTTCACGTAGTCGATATGGCCGTCCGGCTGCGTTCCGTATTTAACGCAAGCCTCGTGGATGCTCTGCATGATGAAGTGCAGTTTCTCATCCACTTCCTTGGCAGACCAGCTGATATGCGAAGCATTCTGGGTCATTTCGAGACCTGAGGTAGCTACGCCGCCTGCATTGACAGCCTTTCCGGGAGCAAAGAGAATGCCCTTGGACTGGAATTCGTGGATAGCCTCAGGGGTGCAGCCCATATTGGAAACCTCGCAGCAGCACCAGGTACCGTTCTTGATAAGTTCCTTTGCATCGTCACCGTTAAGCTCGTTCTGGAATGCGCACGGAAGAGCGATATCGCATTTCACGCTCCAGGACTTCTTGCCGGCCGTAAATTTGGTGTCCTTAGGGAACTTGTCGTTCATATCCTGAACCTTGTTCCTGTTGGAAGCACGCATAACGAGCATATAGTCAATCATCTCGTCGGTTATGCCGCCGGGGATTTCACATACGCCGTCAGGACCGGATATGGCGATAACCTTGGCACCGAGTTCTTTGGCCTTGGTAGCCGCGCCCCATGCAACGTTACCGAAACCGGAGAGGGCAACTGTCTTGTCCTTGATATCCTTGCCGGCCTTATGAAGCAGGTGCTGCGTAAAGTAAAGGGCACCGAAACCTGTAGCCTCGGGACGGAGAATGGAGCCTCCCCATGTAGCGCCCTTACCTGTAAGCACGCCTGTGTTATACTCGCGTGCAAGTTTCTTGTACATGCCGTACAGGAAGCCGATTTCACGTCCGCCGACACCTACGTCACCGGCAGGTATATCCTGGTCAGGACCTATGCATTTCCAGAGCTCGAGCATGAATGCCTGGCAGAACCTCATGATTTCAGCATCCGATTTGCCTACGGGGTCGAAGTCGGAACCTCCTTTCGCACCGCCCATGGGAAGGGTGGTAAGGGCATTCTTGAATGTCTGCTCGAAACCGAGGAATTTCAGCATCGAAGGAGTAACTGCCTTGTGGAAACGGAGACCTCCCTTGTAGGGGCCTATTGCCGAGTTGAACTGTACCCTGTAGCCGATGTTGGTCTGTACTTCGCCCTTGTCGTCTACCCATGTAACCCTGAAAGTGAAGATACGGTCAGGCTCTACGAGTCTTTCCACTATCCTTGCCTTCTCGAATTCGGGATGCTGGTTGTAAACTTCTTCTATAGACTCAAGAACCTCGCGTACTGCCTGCAAGTACTCTTTTTCCTGACCATACTTGGCTTCAAGTTTGGCCATAATTTCAGAAACTTTCATTTTATTTTGCTTTTAGTTATGTTTGTTAATAAACTTTTCTACCTAATCTCCCATGTAGAACCGCTGTGGAGAAGTTCGTCCATACAGTGAACGGATGATTTGGCCCTCACTTCCTCAAGCTGGTCCCTGACATTGTCATCGTAGGTCTTGTCAGGTACGTCCCTTATCACTCCCAGCGCTACCGGATACTCGGGCCATTTCATGTCGATGAGCATGCTGTGCAGTCCCATATTCTGAGTATGCGCATCATGCACAAGAATGTCGTCCTCGGTAATCCCATCCTCGCCAATCGTAACGACTTTGAGTTTCTTGTTGTCAAGAACAAGTCCCTTGTCCCCGTTCCTGCCGAAAATCATCTTTTCACCATGTCTGAGAACTATCGTCCTGTCGGCCTTGTACTCCTTGTCGGAAATTTCCTTGTGGGAGCCGTCATTGTAAATAACGCAGTTGACTAGCATCTCCGTAACCGAGCATCCGTCGTGTTTGGCCGATGCCACGAAAATCTCCTGATTCAGTTTCAACTCCGAATCTATGCTGCGCGCAAAAAATGTGCCGCGGGCACCCATGACAAGGGCACCCGGATTGAAAGGATGCTCTACGGTACCGTAAGGAGAGGTTTTCGTGATTTTGCCAAGAGGCGATGTCGGAGAGTACTGACCTTTTGTCAGTCCGTAAATCCTGTTGTTGAACAGGACAATATTTATGTCAATGTTGCGCCTTATCGCATGGATGAAGTGGTTGCCTCCGATAGCGAGGGCATCCCCGTCACCCGTGGCCTGCCATATAGACAGGTTCGGATTGGCAACCTTCATGCCGGTAGAGATGGCGGTAGCACGTCCGTGGATTCCGTGGAATCCGTAGGTATTCATATAATACGGCAAACGTGAAGAGCAGCCGATTCCGGAAACGAAAACGAATCTCTCCATCGAGTAGCCCAGATCCTCGGCCACCTGCGGCAGAGCCCTCTGCAACGAAGCCAGTACCGAATGGTCGCCGCACCCCGGGCACCATCTTACTTCCTGATTGCTTTTAAAATCCTGTGGTGTATATCGCATGATAATTCCTCCCTATAAAATTGCATTTACGGCGTCAATCACGTCCTTAACTATAAATGGCTGGCCCTGCACCTTGTTCAGCTGATAATAGCTGTACTTCTGATGCCTGGCCCTGAGATAGTCCGCAAACTGACCGGAATTAAGCTCACAGACTATAATCTTCCTGAACTTGGAGAATACTTCATCGGTATTTTCCGGAAGCGGGTTGATATAATCGAAATGGGCCAGAGAAACACTCTTCCCTGCTTTGTGGAACTCCTTGACCGCTGTATAAAGATGGCCGAAAGTTCCGCCCCACCCGACTATGAGCACTTCGCCCTGCGCATCGCCTATGACTTTTAGAGGCGGGATGTCGCGGGCAACGCGTGCGACTTTCTTAGCGCGAAGGTCCACCATCTTCTGATGGTTCAGGGGGTCGGAAGAAATGACTCCCTCGGGGGACTTTTCAAGTCCGCCCACCCTGTGTTCGAGACCGGGAGTACCGGGAACGGCCCACTTGCGTACAAATGTCTCGGGGTCCCTTTCAAAAGGCTTGAAACGCCCCTCACATTCCTTGATAAACGGAGGATGGATCTCAGGCAGGTCTTTCATGGAAGGAATCTTCCACGGCTCCGACCCGTTCCCGAGGAAACCTTCGGTAAGCAGAATGACCGGCATCATGTGTTCCATTGCGAATTTACCCGCATAGAAAGCCTTTTCGAAACAGTCCGAAGGGGAATGCGCGGCCATAACCATTATCGGGCACTCGCCGTTGCGCCCGTACAGGGCCTGATTGAGGTCGGTCTGCTCGGTCTTGGTAGGTATACCGGTAGAGGGGCCGCTGCGCTGTACGTCCACCAGTACGAGCGGCAGCTCGGTAATCATGGCAAGCCCCAGCGCCTCGGACTTAAGGGAAAGCCCGGGGCCGGACGTGGTAGTCACGGCAAAGTTACCGGCATACGCCGCCCCTATGGCCGTGCATATTCCGGCAATCTCGTCTTCGCACTGGAGAGTCTTTGCACCGAGATTCTTGTGTATGGCCAGTTCCTCGAGGATGGCTGTAGCCGGGGTAATGGGATAAGATCCGCAGAACAGGGGCACGCCTGACTTTTCGGAAGCCGCGAGGAGCCCCCATGCCGTAGCCTGGTTTCCGTTGATATTGCGGTATGTCCCTTTCTCTAAAGCCGCCGGCTGTACGTAATAGGTATTCGCTATGGCATGTATGTTGCCGGCATAGTTGAACCCGTCCCTGAGAACCTTCTTGTTGGGTTCGATAAGGGCCGGTTTCTTCTTGAATTTCCTTTCGATATATTCGAAAGTATGCTGCATGTCCTTATTGAACAGGAAGAAGCACATCCCGAGAGTAAACATGTTCTTGCAACGGACTATGGCCTTGAGGTCCAATCCGCTGTCTTTCAGGCTCTCTTTCGTGAGGGTCGTGATGGGGGAGACAATAATGTTCCTGTCCCCTATGCCGAGCTCCGCGATGGGGTCCATCGTCTTGAAACCGGCCCTGGCGATTCCTTTCTCATCGAAAGCATCCTCGTCGAGAATGACCGTCGCCGTAGGCTTGGCCCATTTGGCATTGGCCATCAGTGCCGCAGGGTTCATCGCGACAAGCACGTCGCAGAAATCCCCCGGCGTATTGATTTCAACCGAGCCGATATGGACCTGAAAGCCCGAAACCCCAGAGACAGTCCCTTGAGGGGCCCTTATCTCGGCCGGGAAATCCGGAAACGTGGATATGTCGTTTCCGAAAAGTGCGGAAGAATCGGCGAACAGGGTACCAGTAAGCTGCATACCGTCACCTGAGTCACCCGCAAAGCGTATCACGACATCTTCTATGTCAATAATTTTATGTTGCATTGCTTTTAGAATTTTTTACAAATGTAAGGATTTTCTACTGCTGTTGCATCGCGGGAAGCTGCTTGTCGAGGGGAATATTCAGCTCGCCTTTCACCATGTCGGTAACATTCATGCTTATGGCCTCATTCACATAGGGGACAGCACCCGCAGAAAGGTCGAAAATATAAACCAGGCCGTTAGCCTTTCCAACCTTGGCTACAGCCTCGTTTGCCTTTACCGTAATGGGGCCGAACAGTTCCTGCTGTTTTCTGTTAAGGCTTTCGTTTGCAGTCTGCTGGAACTGCTGTATCCTCTGTTCAAGGCTCTGGATGTCGCTCTGCTTGGCCTCAAGCGTGGCAGGCGGCCAGTCGGCGGCCATCTGCTGATAGGTTGCATATTTGGAATTAAGTTCTTCCACCATGGCATTGTAAGTCTCCTGCATGTCCCTGTTGAGCCTTTCGACAACGGCACGTGCCGAATCGGTCTCTTCCATCAGAAATATGACTTCCTGTAAATTGATGTGGCCGAATTTCAGTTCCTGGGCCGACATGGCACCCATCGCGAGGAACGATGCCATGCAAATCATAATCGCTTTTCTCATTTTATTGATTTTTGATATTTTCTTTGTGACAAAGGTATGACATTCCGTATAAAATTCCAACTTTGGATGCACCTGGCGTCAGAACTGCTGGCCTATGACAAAATGGAAGTTCGAACCGCCCTTGGACATGGTGCCCACCGGATCGAATCCCCAGCCCCAGTCCACGCCGAGCAGGCCTATCATAGGCAGCATTATCCTTATGCCTATTCCTGCAGAACGCTTGATCTCGAACGGATTGAAGTCCCTTATATCCTCCCAGCAGTTTCCGCCCTCAAGGAAAGCGAGCACGTATATTGCCGAAGACGGCTGCAGGACGATGGGATATCTGAGCTCAACGGTAAACTTGTCATAGACATGCCCTATATAAACGCCCTCATCCGAAACAGGCGTCAGGGAATAGTTGGGATACCCCCTCAATGCTATAATCTCCGAACCGTAAGTATTGTATCCCGACATTCCGTCGCCGCCGACCTGGAACCCCTCAAAGGGGGAATAACCCAGGTTGCGGTTGTAATACCCGAGGTAACCGAACTGTGCGCGGGTCATAAGTACAAGATCCCCTACGAGTTTGAGATACAACGCGCCCTTAAAGGTCCACTTGTGGTATTCTATCCACCTGTATTTTTCGGTATCCGGCATATTCCGGTAATCGGTATTCCTGTCGCGGAACAGGGAATACGGCGGTGTAAGTTGCAGTGAAAGTGTGAAGTCCGAGCCCTGGCGCGGATAGAACATCTGGTCCGTCGAGTTTCTCGTCAGGGATATCTTATAGCTTATATTATTGGAACGCCCCGTCTCGAAAAGGAAATTGTAGCCCCAGTTGTTCAGATTGTAAGTCTGCCAGCTCAGTTCATGGTATAGTACGAAATAGTTGTCTGGCCACTTCAGGCGGCTGCCGAGCCCCATGGCTATACCGTAAACCTCGAAATACTCGTCGGGGTTCATATACCAGTAATAGGAATTGGTCTGGCGCGTATAATACCCGGAAAGGCTGAACGAGGTCGGCTTGTTGCCGAACAGCCACGGCTCGATGAAGCTCACCGAACCTGCGGTATAATACGTACCGTTCGTCTGGAAACGTATCGCCAGGCTCTGGGCGTCGCCAAGCGGAACGGGACGCCAGGCGCCTTTCTTGAACAGTCTCTTTATGGAGAAATTGTTGAAACTTATCCCGACCGTACCCACAAACGAATAGCCGCCCCATCCTCCGGAAAGCTCGAACTGGCTGTTGGGCTTTTCGGCCACATTGTAAGTAACATCCACAGTATTGGTCAGCTGGTTGGGTATTACCGAATATCCCCTCGTATGGTCCAGAGCCTGTTCAGGGTCGAAATTTCCCATGGAGGCTATCTCTCTCACAGACCGTTCGAGCAAAGACTGGCTGTAAAGGTATCCGGGCTTGGTAAAAATCTGCCTGCGCACGATTTTTTCGTTCGTTATGGTATTCCCGCTGATAATTATCTTGTTGAAAATCGCCGGCTTGCCCTCGACCATCCTGAGCTCTATATCCACGGAATCGCCTGTTATATTGGTTTCCACGGGTATAACATTGAAAAATATGTATCCCTGGTCTGCATAAAGCGACCTGACATCCATATATTCCCTTTTAGGATCCCCGTACAATCTCTTTTCCAAGGTGACTATATCATATATATCCCCTTTCCCTATCTTGAGGATGTCGTCGAGCTGCTCGGAAGAATAGAGAGAGTTGCCGGTCCATGTAATATTCCTGAAATAATACCGCTTCCCTTCGTCAATCACGAAATGTATACCCAGCCGGCCGTCCTCCATATAGAATATGGAGTCCTTGACTATACGCGCATCCCTGTACCCGGCCTCATTGAAGGCGGTTATCATGGACTGCTTGTCGGTTTCGTATTCCTTTTCGTTGAATTTCTTTGATTTGAAGATATTGCGGAATCTCATGTCCCTTGTCGAGGCCATGGACGAAACGAGTTTCCCTTCCTTGACATGGTCGTTCCCCTCGAATGTTATCTTCTTTATCTTCACTTTCTGCTTGCGGTCCACGTCAAATGTCACCCTGACCGCATTCTTCACAACCGTATCCCTTTCCTGGAGTATGTTGACCTCGGCGTTCAGAAATCCCTTCTCCTTGAAATAATCCTTGATTATCCCTACAGACGAACGCAGTACATAGTCGGAAAGTTCTGTGCCCCTCCTCAGGTTCAGCCGGTCCTGCAATTCGCTCTGCTCCGAATTTTTTATGCCCCTGTAATTCCAGCGCGACACCCTGGGGCGCTCCTGCAACTTCAGCACGAGGTAGACCGTATCCCTTGATGCCGAAAGGGAATCTATCTCAAGGGCCACATCCGAGAAGAACCTCTGGCCCCAAACCCTTTCCACTATGTCGGCCGTCTGGTCGCTGGGTATGGTAATGCTGTTCCCTTCCCTGAGCCCGGTAATGGACAGAAGCTGCTCTTTCCCGAGATACTTTACCCCTTCAATCCTGACCCCGCCTATAACATAAGTCCTGGGATGCTCGTAGTCCACTATCGCCCCGTCCGTATTCTGGGCGCGCAGGACAGATACGGGAAACAACAGCAGGAGCAGCAACAACCTTCTAATTCTCATCGGGTTTATCTTGTTCGTCATTTATCTGTTCCGCAGTCTTTCCGAAACGTCTCTGCCTTGAGGAATATGCCTCCAAGGCAAGACGGAATTGAGGTTTGCGAAAATCAGGCCAAAGGATATCGGTAAAATAAAATTCGGTGTATGCACATTGCCACAGCATGAAATTGCTGATGCGCTGTTCACCGCTGGTACGTATCAGCAGGTCGGGGTCCGGAATCCCTGCAGTCGAGAGATAATCCTGAAAACGTCCCCTGGGACAGCCCGCAGCTGCATAAAGGCCGGCCGCCCTCTCGATATCCCACTTCCCGCTGTAGCTGAGATATACTATGAGATTGAGGCCCGTGTTGCCGCCGGTC
>DVLA01000039.1 GCA_018715745.1 Candidatus Coprenecus stercoripullorum | reverse complement strand
TGGTGGCATTGGAAAGTACGGAAATCACGGCCTTCGGGAAATAGGTGTCCCTCATTTTTACCGTGTAGTCGATTATCTCCGGAAAATCAGGATGCAGTGTAGGCTCCCCGTTCCCTGAGAAAGTGATGGTGTCTACGGGAGTCCCTTCAGAGTGTATTTCCCGGAATCTGGCATCCATCCGTCCGAACACTTCTTCTTTTCCTGGTATCCTGCGGTCGGCCGTACCGTCCCTGTTCCATCCGCATTCGCAGTAAATGCAGTCGAATGTGCATATTTTGCCTTGTCTGGGCATCAGGTTGACGCCTAACGATGAGCCGAGCCTGCGGCTTCTGATCGGCCCGAATACTATGTCTTGGAATAATATGGCCATATAGAATAGATTAGATTATACGTCTTGATGTGCTTTTGTCAGTAAGCCGCATTTTGCGGAAATCGAAATTATCGACAAGTACGATGCCGGGCCTTTTCCCGGGAGTGATGCTGCCGGCGGTATCGTCCATTCCCAAGGCCATGGCCCCGTTCAGGCAAGCCCACTGTAGTATGTCTTCAAAACATATTTCAGGGAAGGACTTTTGGAGAAGGGCCATTTCCTTTATCATTGAAAGTTCGTGGTTTGAGCTGAGACTGTCCGTACCTATGGCTATGCGTGCCCCTTTTCTGGCAAGCAGGGGTATGGGGGCGAGGCGGCGGTGTATGAATATGTTGGATTTTGGACACGTAACCCAGTACGGGGCCGAGAGCATGGACAGTGCTGCATCTATGCATTCCTCGCTCGTGACTGTGTTGTGGACCAAAAGTATATGCTCATTAAACGGAGGACGGTGAATTTTCCGCAGGGCTTCGAGGAAATGGAAGATTGCCGGGCGGCCCGTAACGGCCGGGGTGCTCAAACCTCTGCCCCTGTAGTTTTCCGCGAGTGCGCCGGTACCTGTCAGGAACATGTCATCCTCTTCCTGCGATTCCTGGTTATGGTAGGAAATGTACCCATCCTTAAGTCCCTCCGCACAGGCGGCGCCGAGAAGTTCCGGGCTCATGGTGTACGGGGAATGGGGGGTGACCGAAGCCCTTATGCCGTATTCACTGGCATTGCGCCTGAGATCCAAGGCATTCCGTATTATACCGGGGACGTCATGCGGCTCCGTGCCGAAGACTTCTATGAATGTGCGGGAGAGTATGGGAGAGTCCCTTTTGACGGCGAAACTCTCATCGCAGTTGGAAATGTCACCCAGGCCGGTTACTCCCTCCGAATACATCTGCTCCATTTCCTTCCTGATAAGCGCGACTCTCTCTTCCTTCGGGGCGCTTTCCCTTAATTCGTTTATCTGGTTGATGAATCCGGACATCCCGCTCCCCTCCGTGAACTTGCCTTTAAGGTGTGATAACTCTATGTGGCAATGTGCGTTTACGAATCCAGGGCAAATTATCCCGTTGTAGAACTCCGTACTTTCGGATTCTTCCTCAAGAGTGCCTGTGGATATTACCTCTCCGTTGTCGGAAACTTTTACATAGCCGTTCCTTATTGGCGGGGATGATACCGGGAAAATATAGTTGGCAGCTATTGTCCTCGTCATTTCTGTCCTTGTCGTATTATTCTGTTGTTCTTTATTGTCGTTGACGGGTATGTCGCATGTAAGGACGGGATTCCGGATTCATCGACCGGACGGTGCCGGACGGGCCTGTCGAATCTCAGCCCCATTGTCTTGTAGAAAACAAAGTTCCTGTCCGAATTGAATACGGAGTCGGGGAATATCTGGAACGGGTTCATCGGTATCGGCTTCGCGAAAGCTGAGTCCGCCACCGGTGACAGGTATACGGTGGAGTCTGCCTTGAAGAGCAGCATCCTCAGATACCTGTAGTAATTGCTTGTGGATACGGAATCGGCAGTGTAAATTTCGAGAGAATCCGGCAGGGACCATTCCTTCCTGCTTTTGGTCTCGGCTTCCAGCCGGTGCTCAAGCCTTACCTTGTATACTTCCAGCCTTCTTTTCGTTTCTTCGAGAATCTTGAGATACCTGTCGGGGTGCTCCATATAATAATCGACACTTTTGAGGTAGTCGTCGGTAGTGTAGCCGTATCTGTTGAATATGGGCTCGTAGACTCGGGCGGTGTCGGCCATGCGCCTGAATTTTCCCCTGGATTCTATGAGATTGTCTGTGATGTATATATCGTAATATATGGAGGACATGTCATCCTTCGGGATGATTCCGGCCCTGCGGCAGCAGGATAGTGTGAGCACCGTGACGATTAGCGACATCGCTGCAATTGTTCTCCGCATAGAGTTCTGCCTTTTTTCTGCGAAATTAATAAAATTTTATATTTTTGTAGAATGCTTATACGCCCTCCGAAGATAATAAGGCGGATTTATCCCTCTTTTATATGGTCGTTTCCTAAAGAGACGGAAGGGGTGTTCCTTACTTTCGATGACGGACCGTGCCCGCAAGTGACCCCGTGGGTACTTGACCAGCTCGACGTCTACGGAGCCAAGGCCACGTTTTTCTGCATAGGCAAGAACGTAGAGCAATATCCGGCCATTTTCCACGAGATAACCAGGCGCGGGCATGCGGTGGGCAACCATACCTACAGCCATGTCCCCGGATGGAGGATGGCACAGGATGATTATATTCAGGATGTGGATATTGCCAATGACCTGATATGCACGAACCTCTACAGGCCGCCGTATGCCAAGATCACTCCCCGTCAGGCCGATGCCTTGAGCGCCAGGTACCATATCGTGATGTGGAACGTGCTCAGCAGGGATTATAACAGGAAACTTCACCACAAGATCTGCGCAAGGAATGTCCTGCCGTATGTCGCTCCGGGATCCATTATCGTGTTCCACGATTCGAAAAAGGCCTCGAAAAATCTCTGGTATGCCTTGCCGCTGACTTTGGAGGCGATATATGCAAGGGGTCTTGTGTGTAAACCGATATTATTGTGATATGAAGAAATATAATGTATTAGTGATAGGCTCGGGCGGAAGGGAACATGCAATCGCCCTCAAGCTTTCTACGAGCACGCTTCTTGACAGGCTTTTTGTAGTGCCCGGCAATCCGGGCACCGCATCCTTTGCCGAGAATCTGCCTGGGAATGTCCTTGATTTCGGCAATATTGCCGGAATTATAAGGGAGAAATCCGTGGACATTGTCGTTGTCGGACCGGAGGATCCGTTGGTCCATGGCCTGAGGGACTATCTTGAAGCTGCGGGAATTCTCGAGAATGTGCTATTTGTAGGCCCTGGCAAGTCGGGCGCCCGTCTTGAAGGGAGCAAGGACTTCGCAAAAGGATTCATGCGCAGGCATGGCATACCGACTGCCGCGTACCGTACGTTTTCTATGGAAGACAGGGAAGATGCCATAGCCTTCATGAAAACCCTTGATGCACCGTATGTATTGAAAGCCGACGGACTTGCGGCAGGAAAGGGTGTCCTGATACTTGACAGTATCGGGGAGGCTGTATCAGCTTTGGACGAGATATTCGCAGGCAAATTCGGACATGCGGGCGATAAGGTTGTCATCGAGCAGTACCTGAAAGGGATCGAGGTCTCGTTTTTCGCCATAACCGACGGGCATGGCTACGTCCTGCTTCCGGAAGCAAAGGATTATAAGCGGGCAATGGACGGTGATACAGGTCTGAACACGGGTGGAATGGGAGCGGTCTCACCCGTACCGTTCGTAACTCCCGATTTCAGGAAGAAAGTGGAGGACAGGATTATACGTCCGACCATAAAGGGCCTTGAAGAAGAAGGTACAGATTACAGGGGATTTATCTTTTTCGGGCTTATGGATTGTGCCGGCGACCCGTATGTAATCGAATACAATGTGAGGATGGGGGATCCGGAAACAGAAGCCGTAATGTCCAGGGTAGGGAGCGACCTCCTTGCCCACCTTGTCGCCGCTGCAAGAGGGGATGTTTCAGGTGAGGAGGTTTCGGTATTGCCATGCACGGCCCTTACCGGGATTGTCGTCTCCGGAGGCTATCCGCAGGCCTACGGAAAGGGTTATGCCATAGACGGTATTGAAGCCTGCGCATCCAAGGCCGCAGTTTTCCATTCGGGTACTGCCTTCAGGGACGGGCGTACAGTGACGGCCGGCGGCAGGGTCCTGGCCGTAACAGTGACCTCAGGTACTTTGGCCGCAGCAAGGGAGCTTCTGTACTCGGCGTTGCCTGACATAAAATTCGAGAATTCGTATTACCGCTCGGATATAGGGGCGGACATGCTCAAACTGTCGGACAAGTGAAGTACGGACAGTATTCAAAGGCGATAGAGCCTGCCTTATTCGTCCTTGCGGCATTTCTTGCTGTCAGTTCCATGTTCATGGGACTTTCCGCAGGAGTCTGGCAGGTGCTTTCCGCGGTGTTTGTACTTCTGCTTGTCGCCGTTATACTGAGCTATATAAACTCCAATGCCCTTCTTTTCGCCCCTCGTGCCCTGCTGCTGTGCGGGGTATTCTTCGTGACAGTGCTCGCATCTCCGGAAGGGATATGCCTGGGCAGATACCATATTTGTGCATTGTCCATGCCCCTGTCACTGCATTTCTGGATGAGATATGTATCATCTGAGCAGGTCAGGCCCGATTTGCCGCTGTTAATACTGCTGCCTGTTTCCGTCGCCGCACTGATCGAGCCCCCCATGGCATGGATGGTGCTGCTCTTTTTCTTGTCGTCCCTGGCAGCAAGGCATTGCAGCCTTACAAAATTCCTTCTCGCCTCAGTGGCCGGAATATCCCTGCCGTGGCTGTATGTCTTTGCCTCGGATTATGTTTTCTCATGGCCTGATGCAGCCGGGATATACAGGAACTTCATACGGTCGCTTTTTGCCGGACCGTCTCCTCTCCCCGTCGATAATGCGGGAGAGGCCGTCTATGCCGCCGTATTTGTCATCCTGGTAATAAGGGCTTCATTGTTTACTGTTGCCGGATGCCTGAAAGACAGGAGGGAAAGAAAAGTGATAATCTGCTTTACCGCATTTCTCGCGGTTGCCTCGCTTCCTCTATGGCTTTATTATTACGGGACAGGGGCCGGAAACATCATGCTCTCTCCGATGTACGCTATCGTTTTCTTCGATTACTTCGCCAACGCCTCAAGGGCGGAAAGCCTGATTTCATTTTCCGTCTTTTCAATGGCCGTGGTTTTTTTGAGGATTTTCTCGCTTACAGTCTGAACTGAGGGAATCTTCATTATTTTTGCGCCGTTTTCAAATTAATAGAACAAATATGGGCAAGGCTGTCTTTTTTACCGTCGCCGTTTCATTTCTCATTATTATAGTTTCCTGCCACAAAGAGGAACAGCCGGTACCGGCCCCGGTTATTGAGATTCTTTCAGACAAGGATATCGAACTGTCCTGCGGGGATACAACCGTGACAGTCAGGTACAGGATCGAGAATCCAGCAGAAGGTGGGGACGTAAGCGGATACTCTGCCGCGGACTGGATTGGGGACTATTCGGACTGTCCTTCCGACGGGGCCTTTACGTTCAAGGCTTCTGCCAATTCCGGAGACGGCAGGCGCAGTGAGACCCTTGTCCTGACATACGGGTATGCCGGAGGTTCTGTCAAGGATTCAATCGGTGTCGTACAGGCATGAAAGCCTGCCGATGAGCCCGCACCAGATCCCGACCCTGACCCCGATCCTGATCCGGATCAGGACCCTCCATATATTCTGATACTTACCGGGTTGAAAATGAATATCCCTGCTGCCGAAACGGCAGTTACCATACAGTATATGATGCAGAATCCCGCTTCTGACGGCTATATGCTTCCGACTTCCGATGCCGGCTGGATCAGGGAACTTGAGGACCATCCGGATAATTCGACCGTTACATTTACCGTTGAGGCTAATTCCGATGTGGACGGACGCTCGACGGAGATAATGATGTCGTATTATTACGGGGAAAACGGGAAAGTATGGTGGAAAGGCCGGTGATTATAGAGCAGGCCGGATATGTTCCCGAATCTGTGGAGTTTGAGGCGGTATATTTTTCAGGGCATTATCTCGGGGACCAGTTCGGGCATAACGGGGAAATCGATTATATGATAAACCTGTCCGACCAGCCTATCAGAAACGGGCTGCTCATGCCGGGAGGTACATATTATACTTTTGACATTTATTCTACCCAGCCGGAAGACATGGATGCGATATCAGTGCCTGCAGGGACCTATACGTTGGGCCGTCCTTTTGAAACGGAACTGATGACATGTGATCCGGAATATACCTACTGGTGCAGGATTACTCCGGACGGAACGGATTACGAGGTACCATTTACCCGTTACCAGAGCGTCTCCCTCACCATAGAAAAGGAGGGTGACGGTTATTACTACCATGCGGAGCTTGTAGACAACAAGGGTACTGTCCATAAGCTCACCTACAGGGGGGATGCCGTCATCGACAATACGGTCAGATACTCTACATTGTTGGAAGACCGCCATGTGGATGGAAATGCGCTGGTGGGTACGGCCATTTATTACGGAGAAGAATATGGAACATCCGCGGTAAGGTGGACTTTGAAACTTACTACGCCGGGAGGAGGGGATGCATTCCAGATAGACCTTGTCACCGATGCGTCTTCCTCTTATGGGGACGGATTGCCTTCAGGCACGTTCAGGCCTTCGTCCGACGGGGCAAACGCCTTGCCCGGGGAGTTCGTCATAGGCAATATGGGGACAACATTCCAGGGTACGTGGTTTTATACGACTGACGAGTTCGGCAATTTCAATGACCCGTATGCACCACTTGTGGACGGGGAGATAACTGTAACTGCAGGACCTGACGGAGAGTATACGGTTGTACTCGAGTGCCAGGATGATGCATCTACAACAAATACGGTTACCACGACTTGGAGGGGTGTTCCCGAATATATGGATGCGGCATTTTCCGCTCCATTGTTTGACAGATCGCTGCTGAAAATTTCAAAACCGGGCATAGTGCCTTCGCTGCCCAGATAGCGGTGTGCCCTTGAGATGAAAAAAGGGGCTGGCCCTGAACGGAGTCAGCCCTTTTTGTATTTGCTGCCGGAGACCTGCCTGTTTACCGGCCGGTTCTTCCGGGGTATACCTCAAGTGCCTTCTTAAGACAGGCAAGCGCTTCCTTAAGGTCTTCTATTTTGAGTACGTAGGCTATACGCACTTCATTCCTGCCCTTCCCCGGCGTGGCATAAAATCCGGCCATCGGCGCTACCATGACCGTCTTGCCGTCAACGGAGAAGTCTTCGAGAAGCCACTGGGCGAATTTGTCACTGTCGTCTATGGGCAGCTCCACGGCTGCATAGAATGCGCCCATGGGCCTGGGACATTTTACTCCGGGGATGGTGTTGAGCGTGTCAACCAGAAAATCCCTCCTTTTGATATATTCTTCCCTTACCGCCTTGAAGTAGGATGCCGGTGCAGACAAGGCTGCTTCTGCAGCTATCTGTCCGTATGCGGGAGAACACAGGCGAGCCTGCGCATATTTCATGACGCTTTTTATGACTTCCCTGTTCCTGGAAACCAATGCACCCACCCTTACTCCGCACAGTGAGTACCTTTTCGATACCGAATCAAGCAGTATGACATTGTCCTCAAGACCCTCAAGGTGCATGCATGAGTAATGGGGCTCGTCGGTGTAGCAGAATTCCCTGTAGACTTCATCGGAGTATATGTATAACTGGTGTTTGCGGGCAATCTCTCCGAGCTGCATAATTGCTTCCCTGGGATATAGTACGCCGGTGGGGTTGCCGGGATTGCATATGATTATGCCTTTCGTCCTCGGCGTTATGTGCTTCTCGAATTCTTCCATCGAAGGGAGTGCGAATCCATTGTCTATGGAAGTCGTGATAGGCACCAGCCTTACATCGTTTTCGAGGGCGAATGCATTGTAGTTCGTGTAGAAAGGCTCAAGCACGATTACTTCGTCTTCCGGATCGCATGTTACTGCAAGCGCTATCTGAAGGGCTTCGCTGCCCCCGGTAGTCACTATTATGTCCTCTGCGTTTACATCTATTCCTATTCCCTTGTAGTATCCTGCAAGGCCTTTGCGGTAGGACTCTATTCCCCCGGAGTTGGGATAGGCTACAAGTTTCAAATGGTTTTCCTTTACGGCTTCAAGGGCTTCCCTGGGTGAGGCTATGTCCGGCTGCCCTATGTTCAGGTGGTACACGGTTATGCCTCTTTTTTTGGCTTCTTCTGCAAACGGCACTAACTTCCTGATAGGGGAGGCAGGCATCTGCATGGCCTTTTTAGAAATAGTCAGCATGTTGATTATGAATGGTTAATTAATAATTCTCGTTTTTGCGGCACAAAGTTATGAACTTTTCACTGAAAATCTACTAAATTTGCCCGTTACCATCTATCAGGAAAATTTTATGCCAGAGAGTCAGAACCGATATGCCCGCAGAGGCGTTTCCTCTTCGAAGGAGGACGTGCACAATGCTATTAAGGATATTGACAAGGGACTGTATCCTAAAGCTTTCTGTAAGATTATCCCCGACATTCTTTCATCGGATGAGGATTATTGTCTTCTGATGCATGCCGACGGGGCCGGGACCAAGTCTTCGCTTGCCTATGTCTACTGGAAGGAAACCGGGGATATGGGTGTCTGGAAAGGGATAGCCCAGGATGCTCTCGTCATGAATACCGATGACCTGCTTTGTGTCGGGGTTACTGACGGGATAGTGGTGTCTTCGACGATAGGGCGCAACAGACGCCTGATTCCGGGAGAAGTCATATCAGCCATTATTTCCGGGACGGAGGAATTTATTTCCAAGATGAAGGGCTATGGTGTAAACATGGTCCTTTCCGGCGGGGAGACGGCCGATGTAGGCGACCTGGTCAGGACAGTAATAGTGGACAGTACGGTCTGTGCGAGAATAAGGCGAAAGGATGTGATTGACAACTCCAGAATATCGCCGGGCGATGTTATAGTCGGCCTGTCTTCCTGCGGGAAGGCCGTATATGAGGAGGAATACAATGGCGGTACGGGAAGCAACGGCCTTACTTCCGCGCGCCATGACCTGTTTGCCCGGTATCTGGCGGAAAAGTACCCGGAAAGTTACGATTCGGGCATGGAAAATGACCTTGTATATTCCGGAACCAGGTCTCTGACAGATATTGAACCGTGTACGGGCATGACCTACGGCAAACTGCTGCTTTCCCCTACCAGGACATACGCTCCTGTAGTAAAGGCGGTCCTGGATGAGCACAGAGGGGATATCCACGGTATGGTGCACTGTTCCGGAGGGGCCCAGACCAAGGTGCTGCATTTTATTGATAATCTCAAAGTGGTAAAGGACAATCTTTTCCCAGTGCCGCCCCTGTTCGAGGAAATCCGGCGTGAGTCCGGTACGGACTGGAAGGAAATGTACAGGGTATTCAATATGGGCCACCGCATGGAATTCTATGTTCCGGAAAAGGCGGCTTCCGATATAATCGCAATATCTTCTTCGTTCGGAATAGACGCCGCTGTCATCGGGCATACGGAAGCATTCGACGGCAGGCAGGTGGAGATAATAAGCCGATACGGTAACTTCATATACTGATGCCTATGTACAACAGATCCGGTCTTATCCTTGCAACTGCGGTCTTCGCATCTTTTCTGTTTTCATGCCGCAGAAACGATCCGGCGGCAGGGCTTTCCCCAATATCGCGCATGGCCCTTGAAGATACGTCATCGGTTTATTACGGACATTTCGACAGGTATCCAGAAGACATACATTCTTTGCCGATAGGCATATTCGATGCCGGGACCGACGGCCTGCTGGCCCTTGAGAAGTTTCTGTGTATCGACCGTTTCGACAATATTACCGGGAAGGAGGTACCTGACGGTATCGCCGATTTTGCGGGTGAGAATTTCCAATATCTTGCAGACTTTGCATCTTCGGGCGACAATCTGCCGGGATCTGCCGTGAAGGACGCCCTTTTCCTTATGGGTAAAGAATATTACAATCTGCCTTCGGACGAGTTCCGTTCCGGGGTCAAGGAGCCTGTAAAGGCCATCATAATGCTTTCCGATGTGGCTTGCATGGCGGCCGGAGACGAGATAGAGACCCTTACGTCCCTCAGCGGGACCGGGGTGCGTGTAGTAAATACCCTTATGGCGGGAATCAACGCTTCGCTGGAAGGGATGAAGGGCAGGGACAGCTATTGCATAGGGATAATGTCATCTCCCGGGTCACTGTCTTCAAATGTATACGAGTCCATAGTAAGGGAAGCCGCCAGGAAGGACGGGTTTTCCGGGGTGGTTCAGGTATTCAACCAGAGATGCGAGGGACTTGGGGAGGCTATGGAAAAACAGCCGGGGTATGTGTGCGATACTGTGTATTCTCCCAGGGAGTCTTATGCCGGTCCGGTTCTTGGCATGGACTATAACAATATAGACATCACTCTGATGAGCAGGTATAATTTCGATACTTCAGGGAACGCTTTGCTTTCCGAGTCCTCTCATGGCAGGTATGTTACCCTGCAGTTGAACTCGATTGAGAATTATGTACGCTACCATCTCGTTTCGCTGGTGGAACGCCACCGCAGGAGCGGCAGCAGGATACCGCTTTCATGCATAGTCCTGGAGGACCCTTCATATATTTCCCTGAAAGATATATTCTATAAGGTGATACGCGAGCTTTACGATTTCAGGCGCGACGGGGTATACCTTTACCGCAACTCTATTTCCGGAGATTTCCGCTTCATTGACCCGATAGAATGCGCCGCGGAGGAGTGTTACAGGATTCTGAGGGAGGAAGGCGCCCTGGCTTTCAGCATTACGCCTTCAGAGCTTTCGGCCTTTGCCGGCATATATGTCCCCAATGCCGCACAGGACAGCGCAGGTTTTACCAAGGCTGTGCCTTTCTCACCGAGATACGCCTCTCCCGAGAGTTTTGGGATTGTGCTCAAGGAAGCACCGTTGACATATTCGTTGTTAAGTAATATTCTATATTGACATGTCTTATCCCGAGGATATTACACAGGAAGAACTGGCGAGGCTTGACCAGGCTGCCTTTGCAGGTGCCATAGTGGTTGTAAGCAAGGCGGACAGAATCTTTTCGAAGGCGATGGAATATCTCGGCTCCCAGCGCGTTATCGGTTTCGATACCGAAACCAGGCCAGTCTTCCATTCCGGGGAGCCAAAGAGGCAGGTTGCACTGCTGCAGCTTTCGGGAAAGGACAGGGCATACCTTTTCCGCCTCAATTCTCTCGGTATACCGGGAAAGCTTACTGCGCTGCTCTCCAGACCTGAGATTATTAAGGTGGGAGCGGCCGTGCATGATGATATCAAGGGGCTTCAGAGCTATAGGAAGTTTGTTCCTGAAGGGTTTGTCGACCTGCAGTCAATGGTCGGGAGTTATGGGCTTAAGGTAAAAAGCGTAAAGAAAATGGCAGCCATTATTCTCGGGCTCAGGGTGTCCAAGGCCCAGCAGCTTTCCAATTGGGAGGCACCCGAGCTCACGGAAGCCCAACTTGAATATGCCGCTACGGATGCATGGGTGTGCAGGGAAATGTATATCAAACTTAAAACACAGGATAACATATGAGTTCCGGGACGTGCAGGATATGGCTCGCCAAAGGCAGGGAGAGTTCTGTCAGGAGATTTCATCCGTGGGTGTTCTCCGGAGCCGTACACAGGATTGAAGGCTCTCCGGCCGAAGGGGATGTCGTGGAGGTGGTATCCTCGGAAGGGGCGTTTCTCGGTTACGGACATTATCAGAAAGGGTCGATTGCTGTAAGGATACTTGATTTTTACGGTCACAGTGGGATTTGCGGTGACAGGAGAATGCCGCAGGAATTCTGGGACGGGAGAATCGCATCCGCACTTAATCTCAGGCGTTCTCTCGGCCTGCCTTCACAGGCTACGGACTCCTACCGCCTTGTCCATGGCGAAGGGGACTCGCTGCCCGGACTGGTTATTGACTATTATGCAGGAGTGGCTGTAGTACAGGCGCATTCGGCCGGGATGTTCCTGTCGCTTGACAGGATAACCGAGTCATTGAAGCATTGCTATGGCAATGAGTTGAAAGCAGTGTATGATAAAAGTTCCGCGACGGCCCCCCATAAGGCGGGACTTTCGTTGTGCGACAGGTATCTTTATGGGAATCCGGATGATAATCCGCATATAATAAGGGAGAACGGCAATCTTTTCGAGGTGGATTGGGAGTCCGGCCAAAAGACGGGTTTCTTTATCGACCAGAGAGACAACAGGGCATTGGTTGCCGCCTGCGCCCCAGGCAGGACGCTCCTGAACCTGTTCTGCTATACCGGCGGCTTTTCCGTATACGCGCTTGCTGCCGGTGCCGCCGCTGTCGTATCAGTGGATTCCTCGCAGAAGGCGGCTGATATGACGGAACGCAATATCGCACTTAATTTTCCCGGAGGCGTCCCTCATGAGGCCGTGTGTGCTGATGCCATTGATTACCTGAAAAACGTGGAATTCGGAAAGTACGACATGATGATAGTCGACCCGCCCGCATTTGCAAAGCACAGGGATGCCCTGGACAATGCCCTCAGGGCTTACAGGAGGCTCAATGCATCTGCCTTGTCGAAAGTAGCCCGTGGAGGGATTGTATTTACCTTCAGCTGCTCTCAGGTCGTGGACCGTCAGATGTTCTATACAGCCGTATTTTCCGCGGCCGTACAGTCAGGCCGGAACGTGCGTCTGCTGGGAAGGCTCGGGCAGCCGGCCGACCACCCTGTAAACATATACCATCCGGAAGGAGAATACCTGAAAGGGCTCGCCCTTTATGTAGAATGATTTTGTATTAATCTTATGTACAGGATTTCTGTTACGGCGGAAGACAGGAAAGGGATTTACGAAGAACTGCTTCCGCAGATAGTTTCCCTTATTGAGGGGGAGAACGACATGATTGCGAACATGGCCAATATATCGTCAGCCCTGAAAGAGGCTTTCGGTTTTTTGTGGGTCGGGTTCTATATCGTCAGGCATGCAGCCGGCGAGGATATGGGAGAACTGGTACTCGGCCCGTTCCAGGGCCCTGTCGCATGTTCCCGTATCAAATACGGGAAGGGTGTGTGCGGAATGAGCTGGAGTCGTGCGGAAACGATAATTGTCGACGATGTCACTCTTTTCCCCGGCCATATTGCCTGCAGCCCGTATTCCCGCTCCGAAATTGTTGTGCCTTTGCTGGATGCAGGCGGCAATGTGTTTGCCGTTATGGATATAGACAGTACGGAAAAGTCTGACTTCAGTGCTGTGGACAGATATTTTTTAGAGATATTGGCAGGTAAGATTTGCAGACTTGCAAAATAATGCTAACTTTGCAGTCCCTTTAACGGTACCATGGCCGAGTGGTGAGGCAACGGTCTGCAAAACCGTGTACAGCAGTTCGATTCTGCTTGGTACCTCGAAATCAGGAGATAGAAATTAAAAAAAAGCGGCTCATTGGGGCCGCTTTTTTTACCTTTACCCTTTCCGTCCGTCAGAGTTCTTCGAAGTTCACATCCGAGAACTGGGACGGGCCGTTTTCATCCGGACTGCCGTAATGTTCATGCTCTTCCCTGCCGGTAACCGGACATTTTTCTTTTATATAGGAAATGACTTCCTGCAGCCCTTCGGAGAACTTGTCGAAATCCTCCTTGTACAGGAAAATCTTATGCTTGTCATAGACAAACCTTCCGTCCCTTTCCACCCTGCGTTTGCTTTCGGTGATGGTCAGATAGTAGTCATTGCCTTTTGTGGCTTTGACATCGAAGAAATATGTCCTTTTCCCGGCCCTTACCGGCTTTGAGAAAACATCGTCACCATTACGCTCGACAGCTTCTGCATTTTCTATATCCTCAGAATACATTTTGAAAAATTTTTAAATTTCAGGGCAAAGATAAAATAATTTATGGCAGCAATAATTTATCTTTGCAAAATATTTTGAAATTATCGTATGCTGAACCGCCATTTGATAAGGATAAAGGTTTTTAAAGTTCTTTACAGTTTTGTCTCTTCAGCTTCCGGGTCTTTGCCAGGGGCCACCAGGGAACTTCTGCACTCCTGCGAGAAGACGCTTCATCTGTATTACATGATGCTTAATCTCTCCGTAGCCCTCAAACGGGTGGCGGACGACAGGATAGAGAAAGGACTAAGGAAATTCAATCCTACTCCGGAAGAACGCGAACCCAACCGGAGATTCTCGGACAATGCCTTTATAAAATACCTGATTTCCGATACCGCCTTTGTGAAGTTCTGCGAGGACCATGCCCTTCTCTGGAGGGAGGACCTTGATGTTGTGGCCAGGAAAGTATTCGCGGCAATTTCCGGAAGGGAATATTACAGGAAATACATGTCTTCCCCGGAATCCTCGGCAGATGAGGACTGCAGGCTTGTCAAAAGGATTTACAGGGATACGGATGCGATAGAGGAAAATGAACTGCTACTCTCATCTCTTGAGGACATGTCCCTATATTGGACGGACGATATTGGATATGTGCTTATGTATATCATCCATACGGTCGATGCCTTCAGCAGGACCGGAAGTATAGTATGGCCCGAGGTGTTCCAGAAAGATGATGACAGGGCTTTCGCCACCGACCTGCTATGCCATGCTGCCATGAATTACGACAAGTATATGGAACTTGTCCGTCCGTATCTTAGCAACTGGGACTCCGAGAGGATTGTTTCTACGGATATGATTCTCATACTGCAAGGGATAGCCGAGGCGGTACGTTTCCCTGGCATTCCCGTAAAGGTTACAATCAACGAGTATGTCGAGATAGCCAAATGCTATGGTACGCCCAACAGCAACAATTTCGTCAATGGCCTGCTTGACAGTGTTATAAAAAAACTGGTAGGTGACGGTACCGTGGTCAAGACCGGACGCGGGCTGTTGGACCGTTAGGACGTGATGGATTTTTTCCTATATTTGAAAAATAAACTGCAGGCCGAGAGCAGTGGCGGAACTTGTTCGGACAATGCCGAGGCGCAGTATGATTGTAGAAATTTAAAATAAAATAGTGATTATATGAATTATCTGACGTTTTTACTACAGGCGCAGGGCGGAGCGCCGCAGGGACAGACAGGTCTCGGACAGTACTCTTTCATTATCATGATGGTTCTGATTTTTGTCGTGATGTATTTCTTCATGATACGTCCGCAACAGAAAAAGCAGAAAGAGATTGCCAAGTTCAGGGACTCGCTCAAGAAAGGAGACAGGATTGTTACCATAGGTGGAATTTACGGTACTGTCGCGGACGTAAAGGACCAGATCCTTATAGTCGAGATAGACAATAATGTGAAGATAAGGGTGGACAAATCATCCGTTGTCAAGGATTCCACGGAGTTGCCTTCAAATTCGAAATAGGTAGTCCGGCATGGTATCCGGCAGCACAGGCGGCACGACTGGCGAAAAGCCAAGGGATAGGAGAACGGGGCTGATTTTTCTGCTCTCCCTTCTCATTGCATTTTCCATCTGGCTGCTTCATAACCTTTCGCTGCCGTATTCCGTGTTTATAGAATATGCCGTAGACGTGAATACGTCCATGGAAGGGAGAGCCCAAAGATCCGAGTCTTCCGATCTCCTGATTATAAGAGGGAAAGCCGACGGGTATTATATACTCAGGCAGAGGTTCGGCAGACCCAAGGTCCTGAATGTTACGGTTGATCCTTCGAGCCTTGTCCAGTATCCCGACAGGGAGGACCTGTTCCATGTCAGTTGTGAAAGTATCAAGGGGGCGATAGTCGAGGCTCTGGGCAGTAATGTGGAACTGGAATTTATTGTTACCCAGTCATTGGATTTCGTTCTCCCCAAGATGGAGTACAGGCGTGTCCCCATCATACCAAAGCTCTCGCTGGCATTCAGGTCCCAGTATATGCAGGTGGGCGATATTTCGCTTAATCCCGACAGCATAGATATCTACGGTGACGCCCGTATTCTCGGGGCGATTGATTCGGTTATGACCGAGACAATTGCAGAAAGCAATATAGATGCAGACCTCCAGGGGATAGTGGATATAATCCCGATAAGGAATGTGACGTATTCCGACAAGAACGCCTACTATTATGTCAGGACTGAGAGGTATATAGGGGAGTCGGTTGAACTTCCGGTATATGCGGCCGGCCTGCCTGAAGGCAAGGAGATGATAATATTGCCTTCGACCGTTACACTGACCTGTCGCAGGCAGTTCTCAGGCAGGGATATCATGCCCGAGGATTTCAGATTGGAGGTTAATTACGAGGATTATCTGAAATCCGTGGACTTTAAGCTGATTCCCGAATTGGTCTCATCTCCGGCCTCGTTGCTTTCCTATGAGATTTCTCCCAAATTCGTCGACTGCATAGTTATTGATACCGTAACGGAAACAGAATGAGGATCCTTGCGGTGACAGGCGGTATTGGTAGCGGTAAAAGCTATATAGTGAGGATGTTTTCCGCTATGGGGCTGGCAGTGTATGATGCCGACTCCAGGACGAAGGCACTGTATGACACCAGACCGGAACTCATGGAAGAATTGCGCCTGCTGCTCGGGAATGCAATTGTATCCGACGGCAGGATAGACCGCAGGCGGATGGCCGAGGCCATATTCTCGGACAGGAAACTGCTGTCCCGGGTCGAAGAAATAGTTTTCCCGTATGTGAGGGACGATACCCGGAACTGGGAAAAAAATATAGGCGCCCGGTTTCCCGGCATGCCTTTTGCCGTCTTGGAATCGGCTATAATATTGGAGAGGCCCTCGCTTTCCGGATGGGCCGACAAAGTCCTGACGGTCTCTTCGCCACTGGAGCTGAGGATAGCCAGGGTAATGCAACGTTCCGCCCTAAGTATCCGCGAGATAAAGGCCAGGCTCCAGAACCAGTGGACTGACGGAATGAGGGAGAAGGCTGCGGACTATATTGTGTATTCGGACGGGGTGAGGCCGTTGTTGCCACAGTTGGAGGCTGTTTATATGGAAATGCTTAAATAGGGACTATTATCATGGGCGGTTACGGGAAATGGATTGCCGGCATTCTCGGCTGGGTTACGGTTGGCCCCTTAGGTGCTCTGCTCGGCTTCGCGTTGGGTACGCTTGCCGACAGTCTTGTCGCAGAGGGGAGGTCCGCCGGCGGAACTCAGGCTCAGAGGGGAAGTTTCCTCCTGTCGCTGCTTGTACTTTCAGCAGCCGTAATGAAGGCTGACGGAAAGGTAATGAAGTCCGAACTGGAATATGTCAAGGCATTTTTGAGACGGAATTTCGGAGATCAGGCCGTCCGCGAAGCGCTTCCGATTCTTAAGGAACTTCTGTCCAGGGAAGTGGATATAGACGGTGTCTCGCGTCAAATAGCTGACAATATGCCTTTGGAACACCGTATACAGCTGTTGCATTATCTTTGCGGGATAGCGATGGCCGACGGGGTGCATCTCCCTTCCGAACTGGATATTCTGAAGCGGATAGCCGGCGGGCTTGATATTCCTTCAAGGGAGAGTTCTTCGGTATTTTCCATGTTCGGCCCGTCCGTCGAAGATGCATATAGTGTGCTCGGCATAAGTCCGTCCGCTACGGATGAAGAGGTCAAGAAAGCTTACAGGGTCATGGCCATGAAACATCATCCTGACAGGGTGAGCGCTCTCGGTGAAGATGTGAGAAAGGCTGCGGAAGAGCGCTTCAAGTCCATAGCGGATGCGTACGACAGAATCAGAAAAGAAAGAGGAATTAATTAATATTGATTTATATGGCAACAGATTTACAGAAAATTCTATCTATTTCGGGCGAACACGGCCTTTTCAGGTATCTTTCACAGGGCAGGAACGGCATAATCGCCGAATCGCTGGAGACAGGCAGGAGGACGGTTTTCGGTATGAGTTCAAAAGTAACGGCTCTTTCCGACATATCCATATATACGGACGGCGGCGAGATTTCGCTGAAGGATGTTTTTGTCAAAATGAAGGAAATGCTTTCGGAAGAGGATGCGCCTTCTCCCAAATCCGGTGAGAAAGCCATAACTGGGTTTTTCGCGCAGGCAGTACCGGATTATGACAGAAACAGGTTTTATGTGTCCCACATGAAGAAAGTCCTCGGGTGGTATAGCCTGCTGAAGCGTTATGCCTCGCTTGACTTTACGGAAGAAGAGAAGGAAAAGGAAGAAGACGGGAAGGAGTAGGGTATGAGCGGGAACCGCACCAAGGTAAGGGTAGTGACCATGGGATGCTCCAAGAACAGGGTTGATTCGGAGCATCTGCTGGCGCAGCTTGAGTCCGCGGGGTTTGCTGTTTCACGTGAAGAGGACGATCTGGAGTCTGACCGTCCGGACATACTCATAATAAATACCTGCGGCTTTATCCATGATGCAAAGCAGGAGTCGGTAAATGCAATACTCGAGGGGGTGGATGCCAAGGAGAGGGGAGTCATAAGGAAGCTCTATGTGACCGGTTGCCTTTCCCAGCGTTACCCGCAGGAGTTGAAAAAGGAGATTCCCCAGGTGGACGGATATTTCGGGACCGGAGATACCGACGCTCTCCTTGATGCGTTGTCCGTTCCTTTTGACAGTTCTCTGGACACTGCCCGCTGCCTGACAACCCCCGGACATTATGCCTATCTTAAGATTTCCGAGGGCTGCGACAGGAAATGCTCGTATTGCGCCATACCTCTTATCCGCGGCCCCCATGTCTCCCGGCCTGTCGGCAAGCTGATAGAGGAAGCCGCCGGCCTTGCCGCGAAAGGAGTAAGGGAACTCATTGTAGTTGCCCAGGATACAACTTATTACGGTCTCGATTTATATGGAAGCAGGAAACTGGCCGGACTGTTGGACTCCCTCTCCGGTATAGACGGGATTGATTGGATAAGGCTGCATTATTCATATCCGGCATCATTTCCGGATGATGTCCTGGAACTTATGTCAGGGTCTGACAGGATATGCAGGTATCTTGATATCCCTCTCCAGCATATTTCCGACAATGTACTCAGGGCAATGCGCCGTTCCATAGACGGGAACGCCACAAGAAAGCTGGTGGAAAAAATAAGGCGGACTGTGCCAGGCATAGTATTGAGGACTACCATGATGGTAGGTCATCCGGGCGAAGGGCGCACCGAGTTCATGGAGCTCCTGGATTTTGTCAGGGAATACCGTTTTGAAAGGCTCGGGGCCTTTACATATTCAGAAGAAGACGGTACGTGGGGTCAGCGTAATCTTGCTGATACGGTATCCCCCAGGACGAAGCAGAGGAGGTACGACAGGCTGATGGAACTTCAGGCCGCTATATCGCTTGCATACGATGAAAGTCGCATAGGTACTGTAGAACAGGTGATTATTGATTCCTATTGTCCCGAGGAACAAGTTTGTTATGCAAGGTCGGCCTTCGAGAGCCCTGAAGTTGACGGAAATGTTATTGTCAGGAATATCCCGGATGGCGCGGCTGTTGTAGGTACTTTTATCAAAGTGCGCATAACGGGGGCCGATGAGTATGATCTTTATGCAGAACCAGTAGATGATGAGCAATAATATGAACAGAAATTTGTTGGTTTTCGCCGTTTCGGCCATTATGGCGGCCTCTTGCGGGGCGCCGCTGTCTCTTTCCGTACCGGTAGAAAAACGGGTGCGTTCAGAGAATAATGTGGACTTCTCCGGAGGGACTGTCGCCGTAGTCGGAATATCCCCCCTCGGATATAAGGACAGCGTATTGCTGTCCTCCATGGCCATGGGCGTAGCCGAACGTCTCGAATCCGATCTCGGGGCGGATTCCGGTTCGATATATGTCTACACCATGTTCAGCTCGCAGATAGGCACGTCCTCGCCTGCAGATGTAAAATATATGGCGGCTTATACCGGAGGCGACTTCCTGATAGTCCTGGATTCCCTCCACGTAGGGGACTATTCTGCAGTCCATCCCGATGAACGCGTATATGCCGACGGGAGATATATGGTCCAGACATTTGTTTCCATCCCGTATTCATTGGTGATGAAAGTATACGGTCCCGAGAACACACTTGTCAGGACTCTGCGCCGGGATTCTGCGTATGAGTGGGTACTTCTTTCCCCGCAGGGGCTTTCCGATGTCACTGCCATAGGCAAGGCCCAGGAATCGTTGAGGAATGTCTTTTCGGAATTGGGTGAGTCATTGGCCCAGGAACTTACCCCCCAGTGGGTGCTCCAGGAAAAATCCATATATGTTTATGACAATGACGGATGGATCCAGGCCTATTATGATGCGGCCGAATTCAGGTGGAAGGAGGCAATGGATTTCTGGCTTACGCAGGTGGACCCGGGCAATGCGGAAAAGGCCGCATGCGCCGCGGCGAATATCTCCGTCGCATGCGAGATACTCGAGATGGATGCACTGGCAGCCCGTTGGAGGGAAAAGTCGGAGAAATTTTCGGATTATACATATTTAAGGTAATGATACAGTCAATGACAGGTTACGGCAAGGCCGAAAGGGTCTTGGGCAACCGTAAGTACACGGTGGAAATGAGGGCTCTGAACGGCAAGGGATGCGACATCAACGTCAAGTCCCAGATTCTTCCTAAGGATAAGGATTTGGAGCTCAGGCAGACTCTTGCCAGAATCCTCTACAGGGGAAGCGTGGAGGTGTCAGTCGTTTCCGAACAGCAGGAGGGCGTCGAACCTAAGGAAATCAATGCGGAACTTTTTTCAGCATACTATCATAAGATTGAGTCTTTGCTAAGGGAAGCGGGAGGGGATATGTCGACTCAGGGCAATATCGTGTCGGCCATCCTGAAAATTCCGGAGGTTATGGACAACAGGAAAGAGGAAGTCGGAGCAGATGAGTGGGAGGCCGTATCGGCCTGTGCGGCAGAAGCGGCATCAGCACTTACCGCTTTCAGGCTCAAGGAAGGGAAAGCTCTCAGGGAAGACCTTAGGACCAGGGTCGAGACGATATGCCGGTATCTGGACGAGGCTCTCGCCTATGAGCCGGAGCGGGTTAAAGCTGTACGCGAACGCATCCTCGCAAGAATGGATGAGCTTTCGTTGACCCCTGATTGCCAGCGCTTTGAACAGGAGATGATATATTATATCGAAAAACTTGACATCAACGAAGAACAGGTGCGTCTCCGTCAGCATTGCGCATATTTTACAGAGACTATGGACAATGAGGAGTATCCCGGAAGGAAGCTGTCCTTTATAGCCCAGGAGATGGGCAGGGAGATAAACACTCTTGGTTCCAAGTCAAACCATGCCCTCATGCAGAAGAGCGTGGTAAAGATGAAAGATGAGCTTGAAAAAATCAAGGAGCAAGTACTGAATGTGTTATAATATGAAAAGATTTTTTGCGGTTATCCTGGCGGCGTTATCTTTCGTGCAGCTCTGCCCGGCGAGGGAAGAGGCACGCCTTCTGCGTTTTCCTTCCGTCGGTACGGACAGGATTGCATTTACTTATGCCGGTGATCTGTATACCGTCCCGATTGACGGCGGAGAAGCCGTGAGACTTACTTCTGATGTGGGGTTCGAGATGTTTTCGCGGTTTTCCCCGGACGGCAGGACAATAGCCTTTACGGCACAGTATGACGGTAATACGGAAGTGTATGTTATTCCGGCAGAAGGAGGCTCTCCCAGGCGGATTACCTATTCCGCTGCGGTGAGCCGGGACGATGTCGGGGACAGGATGGGCCCGAACAATATTGTCATGTGCTGGACTCCCGACGGCAGGAATATAATATACAGGAGCAAATGGTATGCTTTTGCCGGACTGAGGGGGGTACTTTTCTCAGTACCGGCCGAGGGGGGAGAACCGGTACAGATACCTTCCACTGAAGGGGGATTCTGTTCGTATTCGCCCGACGGGAGCAGGCTGGCCATGAACAGGATGTTCCGTGAATTCCGTACATGGAAGTACTACCGCGGCGGCCAGGCCGATGACATATGGATCAACAGGGTGGGTACAACGGAGCTCGAGAATATTACATGCAACGATGCCCAGGATGTATTTCCCATGTGGATAGGGGATGACATTTATTTCCTTTCCGACAGGGACAGCATCATGAACCTTTTCAGGTACAATGTGACTTCGCGGCAGACGGAAAAGATGACCGACTTTACTGAGTATGACTGTAAGTTCCCTTCCTATTCACAGGACTATATAGTTTTTGAGAACGGAGGTTACATCTACCGCTTTGCCGTTTCCGACGGCAGTTGCGTGAAGGTCCCCGTCTACCTCAACCCGGAAGGGATATACGCCAGGAACAGGCTTTATACATACGGGGATGCAAAAGGCGTGTTCCGAAAGACCTGTTACGGGTTGTCCCCGGACGGAAGCAGGGTGCTTACGGATTTCCATGGGGACATATTTTCCCTGCCAGCCTCTCAGGGTGCAGTATATAATCTTACATCCACGCCTGGAGCGCATGACCGTAATCCAGTATGGTCTCCGGACGGAAGTTCCATCGCCTGGATTTCCGATGAATCGGGAGAGTATCAGATTTATGTCATGCCTTACGGTAATCCTTCGGCCAGAAGGTGCCTGACTTCTTTCAAAGACGGTTATCCGGACGACCTTGCCTGGGCACCCGATTCCCGAAGCCTGTATTTTACCACGGAAAAGAACCGGCTGATGTCTGTAGATGTGGAAAGCGGGGAGGTGGATATGGTTGCCGAAGGACGTTACGGGGCTATCCGCAGCTATGACATATCATTTGACGGAAAATGGATAGCCTATGTTACCACCGGCAGATCCAATATGTCTGTGATATACCTGCACAGCCTTGAAGAAGGTACGGACACTCAGGTCACTACCAAGTGGTACAATTCCGGTTCTCCGATGTTTTCCCGGGACGGCAGGTATCTGTTCTATACTTCCGGCAGGGATTACAGGGCCAGGTATTCACGTGTAGAGTGGAACAGCGCCTACGATATTGCAAATTACGTATTCATACTCCCTCTGGCTGACGGAACTCCGGACCCTACCGTACTCGGGGGCGAGGAATACGGGGCTCAGGCAGAGATTTCCGGAGTTCTGAAGGAGGATAAGGGCGGACGGAAAAAGAAGGCAGTGCACCGTGAAACCGTACAGGACATGAAAGTGGACCTTGACGGCATCGAGCAAAGGGCAGTAGCCTTGCCGATAGAAAGCGGCTATCCCTCATTGCTGACTGCGGACGGAGAGGCGCTGTATTTCCGCCAGGGAGGCAAGATTCGGAAGATAGATATAGAGAGCCTCAATGTTTCGGATGTAGCGGAATGCGGAGTCCTGGCCTATACTCCGGACTGTTCCAAGGCACTTGTTGCAAAAGGGGGTAAGTTCTATGTGGCTCCCGTACCCGCCTATGCGGCCGACAAGCCTGTCCCTGTAGAGGATATGCGCCTTGTCATCGATTATCGCCAGCAGTGGAGGCAGATTTTCGATGAGACATGGAGGGTTTACCGGGACAATTTCTATGTAAGGAATATGGCAGGCAAGGACTGGCGGAAAGTGCATGACAAATATGCTGTCCTTCTGCCATATGTCAACCATCGTCAGGATCTTACCTATATTATCGGTGAGATGATCGGCGAGCTGGCTACCGGACACTGTTATGTCAATACCGGGGAAGCCCCGGAAGCGGAAAGGATTCCCACCGGCCTGCTCGGGGCCCGCATAGCCAAGGATGAGACCGGCTATTTCCGTATCAATAAGATTTTCAAGGGTGAGACATGGGGCAGCGGTCGCAGGTCCCCTTTGGGTGAGCCCGGGCTTGGCGTGAGCGAGGGAGACTATATCATAGAAGTCAACGGTATCCCTTCTGCCGGACTGGGTACCATATACGAAGCGCTGGTCGGACGTGTAGGCGTGACTACCGCCCTGAAAGTAAATTCTGAGGCTTCCGAAGCCGGTGCAAGGACAATCTATGTCGAACCGATAGCCGATGAAACGGGACTGGCGTATTTCGACTGGGTCGGGAACAACATACGGAAAGTGGAGGAAATGTCCGGCGGACGGATCGGTTATATCCATATCCCGGATATGGGAGTGGCCGGACTTGACGAGTTTACACGACTTTTCTATTCGCAGCTTGACAAGGAAGCCCTTATTATCGATGACCGTATGAACGGCGGCGGAAATGTGTCGCCCATGATTCTCGAACGTCTCCAGAGGGAAGTGTACCGTATGACCATGGCACGCAACGGCGGCCAGAAGCCCGGAACGGTACCGGAGGCGGCCCATTACGGACCCAAGGTCTGCCTGATAGACAAATATTCTTCATCGGACGGCGACCTGTTCCCTTACGGCTTCAGGAAGCTCGGTATCGGGAAACTGATAGGTACCCGTTCATGGGGAGGTATTGTAGGCATTTCCGGTTCCGAGACTTATCTCGACGGCCAGGATGTGCGTACGCCTTTCTTTACTTCATATTCCACGGATGGGGAGTGGATTATAGAGAACCATGGTGTAGAGCCGGATATAGTTGTGGATATTAATCCTTTCGAAGATTATCTCGGCAATGACGCACAGCTTGACAAGGCCATTGAGGTCCTTCTTGAAGAGCTCGAAGGATGGGAGCGGCTTCCGGATGTCCCTGAGGACCCGGTCCGGTAATCTTTGCTGGATTCTTCATGGACAAATAAATTTGTTCCGCTTTCGGGTAGTACGTATATTTGCTTGTAATAAATGATGGAAAGTATGGAAGAGATGGACAAAGGCACTGGAGTTGCCGTACAGAAGAATTTTATAGAGGAGATTATAGAAGGGGACCTGGCGTCCGGGAAAGTGGGGTCGGTAATTACGCGTTTCCCTCCGGAACCTAACGGGTATCTCCATATAGGGCATGCCAAGAGTATCTGCCTTAACTTCGGAATGGCGCGCAAGTACGGCGGAAAGACCAACCTGCGTTTCGATGACACGAACCCGGTAAAGGAAGATACCGAATATGTGGATTCCATAAAAGAAGATATTCACTGGCTGGGCTTCGACTGGGCGGGTGAATATTATGCTTCGGATTATTTCGGACAGCTGTACGACTGGGCGGTGAAGCTTATAGAAATGGGGCTGGCCTATGTCGATGACCAGACCCAGGAGGAAATACGCGCAGGAAGGGGAACTGTCCAACAGCCGGGTGTGGAGAGCCCTTACAGGAACAGGAGTGTGGAAGAGAACAAGGACCTTTTCAGAAGGATGAGGGACGGTGAGTTTGCAGACGGGACCAAGGTCCTGAGGGCGAAGATAGATATGGCACATCCCAATATGCTGATGAGAGATCCTCTGATGTACAGAATAATACATGCTGACCACCATCGTACGGGCAATAAATGGTGCATATACCCGATGTATGACTTTGCCCATGGCCAGTGCGATTCGATAGAGCATATCACCCATTCGATATGCACACTCGAATTCGATGTCCACCGGGTGCTGTATGACTGGTTTATAGAGAAGCTCGGCATATATCCTTCGCATCAGTATGAATTCGCAAGGCTCAACCTTACTTATACGGTGATGAGCAAAAGGAAACTTCTGGAGCTTGTGAAAAACGGTTATGTAAGCGGGTGGGATGATCCGAGAATGCCTACCATCTGCGGTATAAGGCGCCGTGGCTATACCCCGGAAAGCATACGTAATTTTGCGGATAAGGTAGGTGTGGCGAAAAGGGACAACCTTATCGACCTGTCGCTTCTCGAATGGTGCCTCAGGGAGGATCTTAACAAAAGGTCAAACCGGTACATGGTGGTTACCGATCCGGTCAAGCTGACGATAATAAACTGGAACGAAGGGGAGTGCAGTGCCGCCACCGAGGTCGCTACGGGCAGGACGGAATACTGTCTCGCTCCCAGAAATCCGGAAGATCCCGAAGCAGGTGAACGCGCCATAATATTCGGCCGGGAACTGTATATAGAAAGAGCCGACTTTATGGAGGATCCTCCGAAAAAGTTCTTCCGACTGCGTCCCGGTGGTGAAGTGCGCCTTAAATATTCATATATAGTCAAATGCGAAGAGGTCGTGAAGGACACCGATGGTAATGTTACAGAAATCCGCTGTACGTATGACCCTGATACGAAACCTGGAAGCGGCACATGGCGTTCGGTGAAGGGAACGATTCACTGGGTAAATGCGGCGACTTGTGAGAAAATACGTCTGCGCCTGTATGACAAGCTGTTTACCGAGGCAGATATGGGAAGCATACCGGAAGGAAAGGATTATAAGGACTATCTCAATCCGGATTCGCTCAGGGAAGTGGATGCCCTGGCGGAGCCTGCCCTTGCGGAGGACAATTCAGGCATCGCGGTACAGTTCGAAAGGAACGGATATTATATCAAGGATAAGGATTCAACGGAAGAAATGCCCGTTTACAACAGGGCTACCGGCCTTAGAAGCAGTTTTTAGCTTTCCCCGCCATGACGATAGCATTCGCCTCACTGTCTGCCTGTCTCTTATACACATCT
>DVLA01000038.1 GCA_018715745.1 Candidatus Coprenecus stercoripullorum | reverse complement strand
GGCCCTGCTGCTGTCCAACGAGTTTCTTCCGGAAGGAAGTCTTATCGTGTACATGGAGGGGGCGCACCGTCCCCGTCAGAACTTCTATGCTGACGGCAGCGGCAAGTGCCAGGATATAGCCCTGGCCGTGCTGGTCAATGAGAACAGCGCCTCGTCCAGCGAGATATTCGCCGGGGCTATGCAGGACAACGACCGTGGACTCATCTACGGCCGGCGCAGCTACGGCAAGGGTATGGTGCAGGAGCCTATCTTCTTTACGGACAACTCCGGTATCCGCCTGACCGTTGCCCGTTTCTACACGGCTACGGGCCGCTGCATCCAGAAGCCATACACGCCGGGGGACGAGATGGACTATGTCTACGATATCTACGAGAGATATGCGCACGGGGAGATGACCGACGCGGACAGCATCGTGCGCAATGACTCCCTGAAGTACATTACTCCAAAGGGCAATGTGGTGTACGGTGGCGGAGGCATCATCCCGGACGTGTTTGTCCCTATCGATACGGTTGGAGTTACCGACCTCCTGATTCAGATCAACCGTCAGGCCCTTACGGTCAAATACGCCTCTGAAGTGGCGGACGGGTACCGAGGCCGGCTCCGTGAGGTAAGCTCGCTGGAGGGGTTGAACGCGCTGCTGGACAGCATGGACCTTGAGGACGGCTTCCTGTCGTATCTCGCCCGCAAGGGCGTGGCTGTCGACATGGATCAGTGGCAGGTGTCCCGCAGGTTCGTGCTCACGCAGCTGAGGGCTCTTGTCGGCAGATACTCCACGTTGGATGACAATGCCTTCTATCCCATTCTTGCAGATATTGACAATGTGATTCAGGCAGCGGTGAGATAGAAAATAGAAAGTTGTGTCAGGATGATACAACTTACGAAAAAAGTATTATCTTTGCACTCCCGTTTTGGGAAACGTGTCTGACCGCCCGGATGGTGAAATTGGTAGACACGCTAGTTTCAGGGACTAGTGGCCGCAAGGCTGTGCAGGTTCGAGTCCTGTTCCGGGCACTAAAAGTCTGAGTCGCAAGATTCGGACTTTTTTTATTTGTGGGACGGAGCTTTCGCCCCAGCTTGGAGCGGAACCCTGGACTCAGTAGAGTGTTTCGGCAACACATTCACCGGGGATACATGGACTACAGCAGCCGCCCCCGCTTCCTTCTCTCATCTCCCATTCTATAGCCGGGCTTAAGGTCTTCAGATATCCGACATCCCCGACGCGCTGTTCAGGGCCCTGAGCCGGGCTTCCTGTCAATTGGCTGGAAGTAGTCTCCCGTGAAAAATTTCCCCCTATTGTTTCTTTTGATGGAAACAAATGCTATATTTGCACCCGGATACAGATAAAAACAAGGCTGATGAAACTTAAAGTGGTGTTGATGGAAGAGGCGGCGGCCTTTATAGCGGGACAATCGGTCAAAGCCCAGCAAAAGATTTATTATAATATATTCAAAGTTGAAGAAGGCATTAGGGAAGCAGAGATATTCAAGAAACTTGAAAATACGGATATATGGGAGTTCCGGACTCTATACAATGGCATTTGTTACAGGCTTTTCTCCTTTTGGGATACAGATACGGACACGATGGTAGTCGCTACTCATGGCATTGTAAAGAAGACCATGAAAACCCCTGTGAAAGAAATAGCAAAAGCAGAGGAAATCAGGAAAGAATATTTCAGACGTAAAAAACGATAAAATAATATGGAACAGTTCAAGCTTATACCCGCAGATGAAATGAAAGATAAATTGTGGGGCAAACCAGGCACTCCCGAACGCGATGCGATGGAGGCACAGCTGCAGGAGGATGTCCACGCCTACATGGTCGGAGAGGCCATCAGGAAGGCGCGTCATGAGCAGCACCTGACGCAAGAGGAACTGGGAGAGCGCATCGGTGTGCAGCGGGCACAGATATCCCGGCTGGAAAAGGGCAAAAGCGTCATTACCCTGCCCACAATGAGTCGGGTGTTCAAGGCCCTTGGTATAGATACAGGCATACTCGACTTGGGCAGTGCAGGCAAGGTGGCACTGTGGTGAGCATTCAGAAGCCCAATTATGCAAATGCCTTGTAGTCTCAGCCGTCCTGTCTTATGCCGGGAAATGTCGGCTCGAGTAGTCATTTTTCAAGGTCCAGCATGCTGTATGGATGTATTATCCTTATTGTCAGATATATGTGTTTTGATGTTCTGTTGGACTGCCTGTATTTTGCCACGAAACCGCTATTTTAGCCCTTATCTGCCTTAGTCCAGCAGATGCATTTTTGTAGAGAGCCTGATTTACAAGTGCTTTTCTGAGCTCCCCTTGCTGGACTTCTTCAGGTGTCTGGCTGTGCGAATGGGGCCTGGACTGAATTACACTGTTTGCCGCGTTTCCGTTTTCTTTTACGGCCTGGGCAACGACCGATGAGCAGCCTGAGCCGAAAATGCAGGAGACCGCATCATCGGCGTTATTGTCGAAGAATGCCCAAGTTGCCAGCCCTGACAGCATGTCGGGAGTAGCAAAAAACAGAATCCCTTCCATGCGCTCAAAACTCTCTACGCGGTCAATCCGTATGAAATTAAGATACTTTTTAGCAGCCGGCCGTATATCCATATTGAAAAGTTTTATAGGTAAAATCCCTGTCCGTAGGCCTATGCTTTCAGACGCGGTTGAAGGTAGAGCAGGCAGGCGAGGCAGGCGGCGATGCTTATGAGACCTCCGATATAGCCTATCGCGCTGACGCTGATTCCGGAGCAGACCAGACCGCCGATAAGGGCCCCGCTGCCGATGCCGACATTGTAGATTCCGGAGTAGATGGACATGGCTATGGACGTGCCTTCGGGAACGGTGCGGATAATCTCGGACTGGAATACCATATTGAAGAAGCAGTTGGCCAGTCCCCAGAA
>DVLA01000037.1 GCA_018715745.1 Candidatus Coprenecus stercoripullorum | reverse complement strand
GGACAGCACCGCCGCAGGCCAGGACACGGCTGCGGCCGCAGAAAACAACATGCCTGAAGCGGAGCCGGTATACGAGATATATACGACGGAAGGCACCATAACCATAATGCTGTACAACGACACCCCTCTCCACAGGGACAATTTCGACAGATTGGTTGCCGCGGGGTATTATGACAGCGTGCTTTTCCACAGGGTCATCCCGGACTTCATGATACAGACCGGCGACCCGTATACCAAAGACAAGGACAAAAGCAGCCTGTACGGCACCGGCGGACCTGGATATACCATTCCTGCCGAGATAAGGCCCGGGCACACGCACAAGCGCGGGGCGATTGCCGCAGCAAGACTCGGCGATACGGCCAATCCTGCAAGGGAATCTTCCGGCTCGCAGTTCTATATTGTCCACAATGAGAATTACTGCTCTCACCTGAACGGGGAATACACGGTGTTCGGAGAAACCATAGACGGGTTTGACGTCATAGACAGGATAGCCTCTATCCCGACCAGAAACGACAGGCCCGTAAAAGATGTCAGGATAATCACCATACAACGTATCTTATAATGGACGTAAAGGATGCTGTCAGGAAAAACAGGAGCTACAGGAGATTCCATGAAGATATAAAGATTCCGTCGGAGCATCTCCTCTCAATGGTGGAAATGGCCACCATGACCCCGTCCGGACGCAATATCCAGGCACTCAAATACTGTATTGCCGCCTCGGACGAATTGAACGGACGGATTTTCAAGACGCTCGGATGGGCCGGGTATCTCAGGGACTGGGACGGGCCTGCTCCGGGAGAAAGACCGTCGGCATACATCATCCAAATGATAGACAACAACATAGCAACCGACTGCATGTGCGATGACGGAATTCAGGCCCAAAGCATCCTACTCAGGGCCACGGAACTCGGATACGGAGGGTGTATGATAGCGACCGTAAACAGAAAAGAGCTTTCTTCAATACTGTCACTACCGGACAACCTACGAATCCGGATGGTAATCGCCGTCGGAAAGCCGAAAGAGACCGTCGTACTCGAGCGGATGAAAGACGGGGACTGCAAATACTGGAGAGACTCTTCGGGCATACACCACGTACCGAAAAGGCCTTTGCAGGAAATCTGCTTTTTCGCAGATTGTGGCACGGGTTTTGTAAGTAAATAGGCAGATAGTTTTTTCATAGGTTAGTTTTAGGTCAAGCAAAAAGGGCGTCGAGTTCTTCGGCGTCCTTTTCTTGTTTTATCCTGTTCCATGACCGTTCCGGAAATCGGGCACAATGCGGAAAGCGCCCTTTTGAATCCCCTTTGAAGCAAGTTTGGCCCGAACTTTGCATATCTGTCTTACGATAGTTTTTTCATAGGTTAAGTTTTAGGTTAAGTGGTAAGAGGGATTCCGTTTTCTGCGGAGTCCCTTTTCTTTTGCATGAATTGCAGTGCCCGTGCCTACAGGTACGTTATGGCATTAGGCCCCTCGTTGAACAGCAGGTCGAGTATGGACAGGCCTTTCCTGAAACCGAGCCTGTCCCCGAACACCTGATAGTATCCTCCCCTGTATCCGTCGGAAAGCTGCGACGGGGCCTCTTTCTTGGGATGCAGCGTATACCTGAAATCCATACAGCCATCCGGATATTCCTTCCGGAATCCGTCAGTCATTTCAGCCTCGAATTTTATTCCGACAAGTTTTGCCATAAGCCGGACGAGTCTGATATCGAGATTGAAAAGATACTCCTCTCCCGAATCGAGCACTGCAAATATATCATCGGAATAGTACTCGAAAAAAGGCGACGAGCGGTAAGCGGAGACCAATGCCCTCTTGTGCAGACGCACCCAGGCCTTGGAATAGTCTATCCTGACAGATGTTATCGGAGCGGAAGAGCCAGATCCCGCGACAGGCACGACGAGAGGCAATACGCCGTCGGACGCATAGATGTTGCAACGGTTCCTGTAGGATTGTTTCTGATAGGACTCGCCGCTTTCCATCAGTATCCTGTCCGACCTGCCGATAGCCCTGAAATACTCTATTGGAGGGAAATAGGCGGCACTCAGCACACTGCACGCAAAGCGGCCCCGGTTTCGGCTATTCATCGGCCGACAGGTCGGTGAACTTGATTATGCCGCGTTTGGAACCCCGGATAAAGTTGAGGATATTGTCCCTTTCTATACAATGGGGGACCTCCCTCTCTACGGCCACGCAGGCATCACTGCGGTTGAGTCCGCTGTTATAGATTATCCTGTATATTTCCCTGATTCTGTCTATCTGCTCATTGGTGAACCCCCTCCTGCGCAGCCCGACGTTGTTCAGGCCGCAGAATGAAAGGGGACGCCTTCCGGCCATGGAATACGGGGGTACATCCTTGCCTATAAGCGAACCGCCGGAAATCATGGCATGCATGCCGATTCTGGTGAACTGGTGGGCAAAGGAACCGCCGCCTATGATGGCCCAGTCATCCACTTCCGTCTCCCCGGCAAGTCCCACGTAACTTACCTGTATCACATGGTTGCCGATATGGCAGTCATGCGCGACATGGGCATAGGACATGATAAGGCAGTTGTCCCCGATTTTCGTAAGGAGCTTGCCGCTGGCTGCCGTACCCCTGTTGACGGTAGCGCATTCCCTGATTACCGTATTGTCACCTATTTCGACCCACGATACCTCGCCGGCGAATTTCATGTCCTGCGGCACGGCACCGATAACGGCCCCGGGGAAAATCCTGCAGTTCCTGCCTATCTTGACGTAATCCAGAATGGTTGCATGGGGACCTATCACCGTCCCTTCCCCTATCTCCACATTTTCCGCAATATAGCAGAAAGGGGATATATCGACATTGCCGGCTATCTTGGCTTTCGGGTGTACTGATGAAAATTGCATGATTATTGGTGTTTTAATATGTCTTTCCTAAGTATGCGGGCTACATCCGTATTGATCCTGTGGCCCGAACGGGTAGCTGTGACATGCCCCTTGAGCCTCATCCCTACAAGGGCGAAATCACCCAGGAGGTCGAGCAGCTTATGACGGGCGCATTCATTATCGAAATGCAGTTTCACGTTGTCAAGATAACCCTCGGGGACCCTCTCCACCTTTTCCACATTGAACAGGGCCGCCATCCTGGCAAGGTCTTCCGGAGGTACAGGGTGTTCCACTATCACCACCGCATTTTCAAGGTCGCCCCCTTTTATAAGGTTGTTCTTGAAAAGGACCTCAAGCTCATGGAAAAACACGAATGTACGGCAGGGAGCTATTTCTTTCAGGTAATCGGTCCCGGCGGCGTAAGCGGCTTTCTGTATTCCCAGCACCCTGGAACCGTAGTCTATCGACAGGTCAACGGAAAATCCGTCGGAAGGCGATATGGTCACCTCCGCCCCCGTCTTCTCGTCCCTGTAATAAAGAGGTGCTGAAAGAGTGTAATATTTTCTGGGCGCATCCTGTTCCTCCAGCCCGTCCGCCGCAAAAGCCTCGGCATAGGGCAGGGCGCTGCCGTCCAGTATGGGTACCTCGAACGTATCAAGGGTAATCAGGGCATTATCCACGCCGAGAGTCCACAGCGCGGAAAGCAGATGCTCGATTGTCGAAACCTTGACGACCCCTTTTTCAAGGGTCGTACCCCGCTGGGTATATGTAACATAATCGGCTACCGCCTCTATAATGGCGTCATCGCCTATATCTTTTCTCAGGAACCTTATCCCCGTACCGGCAGGGGCCGGGGCGACATTCATCCTTACCCTCAGTCCCGAATGAAGGCCCTTTCCCTCGAATTCATACTGTCTCCTCAGTGTTTTCTGCCTGTCCTGTATCATTATTTTCCGTTTGTCAGATATTAATTTCGCATTTCATTGGCACTTCCGTCCATACAGTCATTTTCTGCGCCCGTTCCTCCTGAACACCGCATAGGCGCGCATATAATCCAGATGGTCTATGGCAGGGGAGCCGAGCAGGACCTTGCCTTCTTCCTTTATGTCGCCTATCACCCCGCACTGCGCGGCAAGAGTCGTCCTGTCCGCAATATTCAGGTGGCCCGAGATACCGACCTGCCCTCCTATCATACAGGAGGCGCCTATTTTTGACGAACCGGCAATCCCGGCCTGAGACGCGATGACCGTATTCGGGCCGATTGTCACATTGTGCGCTACCTGTACCAGATTGTCTATTTTCACCCCTTTCATTATCAGGGTTGTTCCCATCGTAGAACGGTCTACGACCGTATTCGCCCCGATTTCGCAATCGTCCTCTATGGTGACTATGCCCGTCTGGGGAATCTTCTTATAGGAACCGTCACCCACGGGGGCGAAACCGAAACCGTCCGAACCGATTACGGCGTTGGCATGAATAATGCAATTGTCCCCTATCCTGCAGCCGGAATATATCTTGACCCCTGGATATATGATGCAGTTCCTGCCTATTGTCACCCTTTCCCCGACATACACGAGGGGATATATCATCGTGCCGTCCCCTATCGAAGCCTTTTTCCCGATACATGCGTGATGCCCGACATAGACCTTCCTGCCCAGCCTGGCCGACCAGGCCACCCGCGCCGAGAGTTTCCGCCCGCGCTTCCTGGCAGACTTCATCGAGTTCAGCAGATCGAGCAGAGAGGCTACGGCCTGGTAGGCGTCATCCACCCTGATCAGAGTGGCGGACACATCCTGCTTCGGTTCGAATGACTTATTTATAAGGATTATACTTGCCTTGCATGTATATAAGTAGTGCTCGTATTTGGGGTTTGCCAGAAAACACAACGTGCCGGGACGTCCCGATTCGATTTTCGCAACTGACGAGACCTTCACGTCCGGATCGCCTGAAATCTCCCCGCCAAGATGCTCTGCAATAACTTTCGCGCTTACCTCCATACTAAATGATACTTCTAAGAATTTTGCAAAGAAAACACTTTTTTTTGGAAATTCTAAATAAACCAGCTACATTTGCGCTCGGACTGAAAGGTGGAAAAGGGGACGGCGAGTCCCCTTTATTTTTGACCGACAGCATATAATACGGATATCATGATAGAATGCGAGACAATAAGACAGCTGATGGAAGACTACGTCAAAGAGCACGGTCTGGTCATAGTCGATGTTAAGAACAACAAGTCCAACAACATAAAAATCTTCTTCAATATCCCGGGAAGGAATGTGGGCATAGACGACTGCGCAGCCCTGAGCAGGTTCGTCGAGTCCCGCCTCGACAGGGACAGGGAGGATTTTTCACTGACGGTAAGTTCCGCCGGGACAGACGTACAGGAAAACAATAAAAAACAATGACAATATACCATGGAAGTAAACCTAATTAGTACTTTCGCCGAATTCAAGGACCTCAAGAACATAGACAGGCCCACAATGATGAGCGTCCTCGAGGACATCTTCAGGACGCAGCTTGCGAGGATGTACGGTTCAGCCGACAATTTCGATATCATAATAAACATCGACAAAGGCGACTTCGAGATATGGAGGAACAGGGAGGTCGTCGAGGAGGTGGAAGACCCCAACACCCAGATTTCACTTGACGAGGTGCGCAAGATAGACCCGTCATACGAAATCGGCGAGGACTATTCCGAGGAAGTCAGGCTTTCCGACTTCGGCAGAAGGGGCATATTGAACCTGAGGCAGAACCTCCAGGCCAGAATCACGGACATTGAAAAGGCAAACCTCTACAACAAATACAAGGACCGCACCGGGGACATCTTCAGCGGGGAAGTGTATCAGGTCTGGAAAAGGGAAGTCCTCGTCATGGATGAAGACGGTAACGAACTGATACTTCCGAAAAGCGAGCAGATCCCATCGGACTATTTCAAAAAGGGGGACACGGTCAGGGCCGTCATTGACAAGGTGGAAATGAAGAACGGGACTCCCGTGATAACCCTTTCCAGAACATCCCCGATGTTCCTCGAAAGGCTCTTCGAGCAGGAGGTCCCCGAAATTTTCGACGGGCTCATTACCATAAAGAAAGTCGTCAGGATTCCCGGCGAAAGGGCTAAAGTGGCCGTCGAGTCATACGATGAGAGGATAGACCCCGTAGGGGCCTGTGTCGGAGTCAAGGGCTCCCGCATCCACGGTATCGTACGCGAGTTGAGGAACGAGAACATAGACGTCATCAACTGGACTGCCAACACCCAGCTGCTTATCCAGAGAGCGCTCGCCCCTGCGAAAATATCATCCATGGAAATAAACGAACAAACCAGGAGGATAAGGGTGAACCTGCTTCCCTCGGAAGTATCCCTGGCCATAGGCAAAGGCGGTTACAACATCAAGCTTGCCGGCATGCTTTGCGGATATGAGATAGACGTGTTCAGGGAAAAGGAAAACGGAGAGGACGAGGAAGACGTAATGCTGAGCGAATTCAACGATGAGATAGACGACTGGATCATTGCCGCCCTTCAGGGCATAGGGTGCGATACGGCAAAAAGCGTACTGGCCCTCCCCGTTTCGGAAATCACGAAACGCGCCGACCTCGATGAAGAGACGGTAACCGAAGTCCAGAAAATCCTCCGGGCAGAATTCGAATAAACAATAAACCAAACGACAATATATGGCGGGACAAGACATCAGGATCAATAAAGTTTTGAGAGAGTTCAACATCGGACTCAACACCCTCGTGGAATTTCTCAGCAAGAAGGGCTTCGCTATCGAATCCAGCCTCAGTGCGAAAATCACACCCGAAGAGTATGAACTCGTAAAGGAAGAATACACTAAGGAACGGCTGATAAAGGAAGCGTCAAAAACCATTTCCATCAAGGTGAAAAACCTTACGGAAAAGGAGCCGCATAAGCAGAAACAGGAAGAAGAGCCCTACGAGGCCGGGAAGGAACTTCTCATAAAGGACACTACCGCACAGTCACAGGTACATCCTCCGAAACCCGCCAAAGAAGAGAAAAAGGAGGAGAAGCCTGCCGCAAATCCCGGAACCGGCACCCCGGAAGAGCGCAAGACCTATGTGGGAGTCACGGTTATCGGCAAGATAGACCTTGACAGGAAGCCTGCGCACAAGGAAAGGCAGGAGACGGAAAACAGACCGGCCCCGGAGCCTGAAAAAGCCGTTGCCGCAGCGGATATACCGGCGGAAAGCGAAGACAAAAAACCGGTTGCACCTACTGCGGAAGAAGTTCCTGCAAGAAATGGAATAGAGCACATCGAGACAAAAGTAGAGCTGGCCAGGCCTAAAATCAGCGGAAAGATAGATATCAGCAAATTCGAGAAAAAACCGTCGGGCCAGGGCGGCGACAAGGGCAGCCATAAGGGAAAGAGGGAAAGGATATTCAAGGGTCAGAGCGAAAAGGTTGACATTACCAAGAATTTCCCTAAGGACAACCCCAGGTCCGGATCTGGAGGCCACGGGCAGGGACAGGCATCGAAGAAAAACCGCAAGGACAAATTCAAGCCGGCCCACACCGAAATAGACGAGGAACTGATCCAGAAGCAGATCAAGGAGACCTACGCCAAAATGACCGAGAACAGGGGCAAGACGAAAGGGTCGAAGCACAGAAGGGAAAAGAGGGAGCTCGTGTCCCAGAAGATAGAGGAAGAGAGGGAATTGCAGCAGATAGAAAGCAAGATTCTGAAAGTGACTGAATTCGTCACGGTAAACGAACTTGCGGTCATGATGAACGTACCGGTCACGAAAGTAATCGAGGCCTGCATGAACCTCGGGCTCATGGTATCCATCAACCAGAGGCTCGATGCCGAGGCGCTCGTACTGGTAGCCGAAGAGTTCGGATATCAGATAGAATTCGTAACGGCCGACAGCAACGATGACCTCTCCGATGAAAAGGACGATCCTGAAGACCTGGTGGAAAGGCCTCCCATCATCACGGTAATGGGACACGTAGACCACGGAAAGACATCCCTGCTGGACTATATCCGCAAATCCAATGTAATTGCAGGGGAAGCCGGAGGCATTACCCAGCATATAGGGGCATACAACGTGCAGCTCGCGGACGGGAGAAGGATAACATTCCTCGATACGCCGGGACATGAGGCGTTTACCGCCATGCGTGCAAGGGGCGCCAAGATTACCGACCTGGTCATCATCATAGTAGCCGCGGATGACGCCATCATGCCGCAGACCGTGGAAGCCATCAACCACGCTCAGGCCGCCGGCGTACCGATGGTATTTGCCATTAACAAGATAGACAAACCGGGAGCCAATCCCGACCGCATAAGGGAACAGCTCGCCAACATGAATATCCTCGTAGAAGACTGGGGTGGGAAATACCAGTGCCAGGAGATATCCGCCAAGAAAGGCATAAACGTAGACAAACTGCTGGAAAAGGTGCTCCTCGAGGCGGACCTGCTCGAACTTAAGGCCAATCCGGGCCGCAAGGCCAAAGGGACGGTAATAGAATCGTCCCTTGACAAGGGAAGGGGATACCTTGCCACAGTGCTTGTACAGAACGGCACACTGAGAGTCGGGGACATAATGCTCAGCGGATGTTACTACGGGCGTGTCAAGGCCATGTTCAACGAACGCGGACAGAAAGTGCCGGAGGCCGATCCTTCCACTCCTGTATCCGTTCTCGGCCTGAACGGCGCCCCGACTGCAGGGGAGACATTCAACGTCCTGGCAGATGAAAGGGAGGCCAAGGACATTGCCAACAAGAGGGAGCAGCTGCTCAGGATACAGGGTCTCAGGACTCAGAAACACATAACCCTCGAAGAGATAGGGCGCAGGATAGCCATCGGCAACTTCCAGGAACTTAACGTTATTGTAAAAGGTGACGTGGACGGTTCCATTGAAGCCCTCTCCGACTCCCTCATAAAGCTTTCTACGGACGAAATCCATGTCAATGTGATACACAAGGCCGTAGGTGCGATATCCGAGTCCGATGTCCTGCTTGCCGCAGCCTCCAACGCAATAATAATCGGCTTCCAGGTCAGGCCGTCCGTCAACGCGCGCAGGCTGGCCGAAAAAGAGGAAATCGAAATCAGGCTGTACTCCGTCATCTATGACGCCATCAACGAAGTCAAGAGCGGCATAGAGGGCATGCTGGCGCCAGAAGAGAAAGAGGAAGTCACGGCCACCGCAGAAGTACAGGAAATCTTCAGAATATCCAAGGTAGGCACGATCGCCGGATGCATAGTAAGGGAAGGAAAACTGACAAGGACATCCAAGGTACGCGTCATAAGGGACGGAATCGTGGTCTACTCCGGCAGCCTCGGCTCCCTCAAGCGGTTCAAGGATGATGCCAGGGAAGTGGCGGCAGGATTAGAGTGCGGGCTGAACATAGAAGGTTACAACGACATCAAGCCGGGCGACACGATAGAAGCATACCAGATAGTGGAGATAAAGCGCAAACTCTAATGTTTTTTGTCACTGTAGGAACAACGGCAGGGAAAAAAGCATATATTTGCCATACATAATTTTAAACTTTATTCACATCATTATGAGAAAATCAATTTTCGCGCTTATGGCCTTTGCCGCCCTCGCGCTTGTTTCCTGCAAGGAAAACAAAGAGCCTGAACCCAATCCCGATGCGACCAAACTCGCAACACCTGTAGTAACTGCCTCGGAGCAGACTGAAAATTCCGTAACAGTAATATGGGAAGCAGTTGAGAACGCACAATCATACGCCTACAAACTCGACGGCCCCACTACTGTTGAAGAAACCACAACAGCCGAACTGACAGCCACATTCACCGAACTCGCAGCCGGCGAATACACTGTCAGCGTAAAGGCTATCGCTCCCAATGAAGACTTCATTGACTCCGACTACGGCACACTGAAAGTGACCATCGGAAGCGAAACCCCGGGCAACACCCTCGACAAACCTGCCGTTACAGTCAGCGGACAGACCGAAAATTCGGCAAACGTATCATGGGATGCCGTTGAAAACGCTACCGGATACGTCTACAAGCTGGATGGTCCTACAACAGTAGAGGAAACCTCCACCACTGAACTTGCCGCCGAACTCACCGGACTTACAGCAGGTGAATACACCGTCAGCGTAAAAGCCACCGCTGAAGGATACACCGACTCCGAATGGGGTACTGCCGACTTTACCATCGTAGCCGGCGGTTCCGGAGATACCGAATGGATCGGTACCTGGAATCTTTCTTCCAGCCATAAGTTCCAGCTCCTCATCGGCGCAGGCAACACGCTCGACATGGCTTACGCAGAAGGCAGCGTGGACAAGACCATCACCATCGAGGACGGTGCCGACATTTGGGGCCAGCCCGGTGCCTATGCTGTGTACGGACTCAGCTACATTGACGCTTCTATTCCCGCATACGGAAAAGTTGACGCCGAGGGCCGCTTCTGCCTGCATGACTATGCTGCAGTAGGCTCTGACTCCCAGGGCAACACCCAGACATGGGTAATGTTTACAGGTTCCGATGCCGAAACCGGCGGGGATCTCGGTATAGTTATCGGAGGTGACTGGGTATTCGCATTCGCACCTACCGGCAATACCGTTACTTCCGTAGCTACAGACGGTGAACTTGCAAACGGTTCTTACTTCGTAGCCCTTGCAATGGATGTAGTAGGAGTTCCGGCACAGGGCAGTTCAGTATCGATCTACAACCCGATACCGAGCGACCTCCCCGCAGGTACCCTGACAATGACAAAGGCCTCCAGCTCGACGGCAAACATCTCGGCAAGCGCAGCTGCCAGCCCCATGAGCATTGCCTTCAAGACAATGGCCTACAGATTTGCAAGATAATTTCCCGAAAGGATTGAAACACGGGAGGGCGGCTAAAACGGTTTTAGCCGCCCTCCTTGTTTATGCTTATACGTGAGAGACAGATGATCCATATACCGGCAGCGCATGTCCGGTTCGCCGGGACTTATTCCTTATAATACACTCTCCGCACCCTGCGTGACACTCCGGTAAGCACCTCGTAGGGGATGGTCCCTATACGGGATGCCGCCTCTTCTACCCTGATATGCTTCCCGAATATCTCAACCTCGTCCCCTACTCCGGCATCCGTATCTGTGATGTCAATCATGCAGGCATCCATACACACGTTTCCTGTTACCGGTACTTCAGTCCCCTTCACATATACCCTGCCCGTACCGCATCCCATTCTCCTGTCCATGCCGTCGGCATAGCCGACAGGGATTACGGCAATACGGGATTCCCGGGTTATCCTGCCCATGCGCCCGTATCCAACGGTATCACCCGCATGCAGGGTTCTTACGGATGCTATATGGGTCCTGAATGTGCTTACCGGCTCAAGATCCGTAACGGCACTTATGCCGTGAAGCCCTATCCCGAGCCTTACCATATCGAAGGAGTATTCCGGAAATCTCTCTATTCCGGCACTGTTCAGTATGTGCCTTAAAAAAGGATAACCGAGAAAACCGCGTATCCTGTCGGACATCGACGTGAATTTGCATATCTGCCCTAAGGTAAAACCATCCTCGGCAGGGTCGTCGCTTGCGGCAAGGTGGGAAAACACGGAGGCCACGGTGCAGGAACGGGGCGTCCTGAAAAATTCCTCCAGGCCGGGCAGGTCCGCTTCATCCAGGCCGGAACGGTTCATTCCCGTATTAAGCTTGACATGTACGGGATATTCTCCCGCCCCGTGCCTTAGCAGGGCATGCTCGAAGCGCCAGAGCATGTCAATTGAATATATCTGCGGCTCGAGACTGAACTCTATAATGGTATCCAACGTCTCGGGCTCCGGATTCATTACGGCTATCGGCACTGTTATCCCGTGCGAACGGAGTTCGACCCCTTCATCCGCAAAGGCAACCATGAGATAGTCCACCCCGTTGTACTGCAGGAACGATGCGACCTCAACACTTCCGCTTCCATAAGAAAACGCCTTTACCATGACGGCTATCCTGGTGCGGGAAGGGACAAGTGACCTGAAATAGGCCAGATTCCTGCCCATTGCATCCAGGTCCACTTCAAGAGAAGTGGTATGCGACTGCTTCTGAAGGAAGTTTCCTATATACTCGAAGCGAAACTTCCTTGCTCCTTTTATAAGAACGGCCGATTCCGAATAATCCTTCTTTTCCTCCTGTCTGACAAAACTGTCCGTATCCACATAAAACCTCGAGCGGATACCGCTGAAAAGGTCCCTGTGCCTGCACAGCTGTTCTCCTACTCCGACAAAACAGTCCACCCCGTACCGTTTCAATACCGCGGCGACTTCCGAATACAGTCCGGAAGGGTCACCTCCGGCATCCACGAAATCGGAAAGTATCACTGTCCTTGACTTGGAAGGTTCCTGCCTTGAAAGAGCCTCCACGGCCAATGCAAATGAAGCCGGGTCCGAATTGTAATAATCCCTTATTAAAGTACATCCGTTTACCCCTTCCTTGATTTCCATGCGCATTGCAACAGGCTGGAGGTCGGGGACTCTTTCTGCAAGGATATCGATGCTGCAACCATACCACAGCAGGAATGTAACCGCAGTCATACAGTTTTCAAACGAAGCCTCGTCGCAGAAAGGCAGTTTCAATATCCTCTCCCCCTCGAAAAAGGAGGACGAAATCCTTATGTCTCGTCCGGAAGAATCCATTGCCGAGGCCAGTATCCGTATATCGGCACCTGCCGACTCTCCCCACTTTACAATGGAAACCTGGCCTGGAAGGCATTCCCCGAGTCCGGCGGCAGTCTCTCCGTCCCTGCAGATGACCGTACCGCAACGTTTGAAAAGCAATGCCTTTTCACGGAACTTTTCATCAGCCGAACTGAAATTTTCCCCGTGGGCATCCCCGAAATGGGTAAAGATGCCGACCTGGGGCCTTATCATCCTTTCGAGCCTGGCCATCTCCCCCGGCATGGAAATGCCTGCCTCTATCAGCTGTCTCTTATACACATCTCCGAGC
>DVLA01000036.1 GCA_018715745.1 Candidatus Coprenecus stercoripullorum | reverse complement strand
GTCCCTGCCGTATCGATCATGTCGTCCACTATAATGATATTGCGCCCCTCCACTTCGCCTATGGCAGTCATGGAACCTACCACGTTCGGCTTTTCACGGGACTTGTGGCATACGATGAGGGGACATCCGAGTACCCTCGAATATGCGTTGGCCCGTTTCGCACCGCCCATGTCGGGAGCCGCTATGGACAGGTTGTCCAGTTTGAGATCCCTGAGATACGGGATAAACAGGGAGCTTGCATGTATGTGGTCTACGGGGAAATCGAAGAAACCCTGTATCTGGTCGGCATGCAGGTCGGTAGTCATTATCCTGTCGCATCCTGCGGCCTGCAGCAGGTTCGCTACGAGTTTGGCCCCGATAGAGACCCTCGGCCTGTCTTTCCTGTCCTGTCTTGCCCATCCGAAATACGGAATGACCGCTATGACTTTGTAAGCCGAAGCCCTCCTGGCCGCATCTATCATGAGCAGCAGTTCGAACAGGTTGTCGATAGGGGGGAATGTGGACTGGACGATGAATACTGTCGCCCCGCGTACCGATTCGTTGAATGCCGGCTGGAACTCCCCGTCGCTGAATTCTGTAACCTCGGATTCGCCGAGATCCAGGCCGAGGATTTTTGTTATTTTCTGGGCAAGGTAGCGTGAGCCCCTGCATGAAAATACCTTGATGATATGTGAGTGGTCCATATTGTTATTGTTTGTTGGTTTCGTTCAGTTTCCTTTCTATGAATTCCAGAATCCCGTCTTTCCCCGTACCTTTTTCGGCCGATGAGACAAAAACGGGAATGTCTCCGGCTATCTCTTTTATCTGCCCGTGTAACGTGGCGGCCCTGGCAGCCGCCCTGCTCGCGGAGAGTTTGTCGCATTTTGTGAGCACTATGGCCATGTCCACGCCTGCCCCGGCTGCGGCGGATATGAAATTCCTGTCTATTTCCTGGAAGTCGATGCGGGAGTCAAGCAGTACGAACAGGGTGCGCAACTCCATGGAACGCCCGACGTATTCCTCTATCATTTTCTTCAGCTGCGTCTGGCCGCTTTTGGAAATTCTGGCAAACCCGTACCCGGGGAGATCCACTATATACCATTTGTTGTTGACTATGAAATAGTTTATCAGCTTTGTCTTTCCCGGGGTAGCGGAAGTGTGTGCCAGTCCCTTTTTCGAACACAGCATGTTGATAAGGGATGACTTGCCTACGTTCGAGCGTCCGATGAAAGCGAACTCCGGCGCTTTCAGGGAAGGCTTCCCGCCAATGTCCCGGCAACTTTGCAAAAAGACGGCTGAGGTGATTTTCATACCCAAATTTTAAGTCGCAAAGTTAAGATAAAAATGTTAATTTTGCGGACGGATGGAATCAATTTCTGGAATCACCCTTTCGGAGCTTCAGGAGCGCATAAGATCGGCCGTCTCAGGCTCATTTCCGGACAGGCTGTGGGTAAGATGCGAGATCAACGCGGTCACCGAAAGCATTTCCGGCCATTGTTACCTCGATCTGGTGGACAAGCCGGATTCGGGCGCAGGGGTTTATTCGGCCAAAGCCTCAGGAGTGATATGGAGTTCCTTATGGAAATCATTGTCGTTGTATTTCAAAAGTGCCTCCGGCTCGGGGCTGTCGGCTGGAATGAAGGTCCTTCTTTGCGTACAGCCGCAATATTCGGCATTGTACGGCCTTACCCTTGTCGTTTATGACATAGACCCGGCGTATACATTCGGGGAAGCTGCGCTTGCAAGGCAGCGGACCATAGCGAGGCTTAAGGATGAGGGGATGTTCGACATGAATGCCTCGCTCAGGCTCTGCAGGCTGCCGAGGAGATTTGCCGTCATATCTTCGGAAGGGGCGGCAGGCTATGGGGACTTTATGAAACACTTGCATGGCAATTCATACGGTTTCAGGTTTTTTACAAAACTCTATCCGGCGCTTGTCCAGGGAGACGGGGCTCCTGCCTCGATTGTCTCCGCAATGGATTCCGCCCTTGAAGACAACGGACGGCTTGCTTTCGATGCGGTGCTTATTGTCCGGGGGGGCGGGTCTGCCGCCGACCTGTCATGCTATGACAACTATGATCTGTGTGCTAATGTAGCCCAGTTCCCCCTGCCGGTTATGGTCGCGGTAGGGCATGAAAGGGACAGGCATATATGCGATGACGTGGCCAGGGTGAGCGTGAAGACTCCTACCGCGCTGGCCGATTATATTGTGTCGGCTTTCGTTTCGGAGGACGCCGCGCTCTGTTCCATGCTTTCCGGGATGAGGCTCGCTGCCGGCAGGCGTTTTTCCATGGCCGGGGAGTCCGTTGCGGGCATGCGCCTGAGGCTCGGGATGGCGGCGAGGGCGGCCGTACTCCGCGGATATGGGAATATCGACGCCTGCTCCGTGCGTTTGCGGACAGCGGTGCGCAACAGGTTCGCGGCCGAGAAGAACAGGCTGGACATGATAGGGGAAAAGGTGAGGAAGAGCAGTCCCGGCTATATCCTTTCTTCCGGATACAGCATTGCATACGGGGCGCATGGGAGGCTCGGTTCCGTGAATGACGTTTCCGCAGGGGACAGTGTGAAGGTGCTTCTGCGGGACGGGACGCTTGACTGTATTGTGAATAATATCAGTTTTGAAGATGGAAAATACGAATGAATGTCTGAATCTGACATACGAGGAAGCTGTCAGAAGGCTCGAGGAGATAGCGGCCCTTGTGGAGCGCCCGGACAGGCCGCTGGACAAGGTGCTGGAGGATCTGAAAGAGGCCGTGCGCCTGATGGAATATTGCCGCAGGCTTTTGAAGGAAAGTGAAGATAGCCTGGACAGGATAATCAGGCCGGAATCATGATGTTTTACGACAGGGATCCTTATATGGCCCCGTACAGGGGTGTTGCCGACAGCCGTTACAGGCGGTATGTTACCGTGCGTCAGGAGATGGCCGGATATAATGGCCGGCTTTCGGATGCCGCCAACAACCATCTGTATTACGGGACGCATGTGGACGGCCGGGACATTGTGATGCGGGAGTGGGCTCCGAATGCTACGGCCATTTACCTTGTCGGGGACGTAAGCGGGTGGAAAGAGGATGAAAGGTTCCGTTTTGTCCCGTCCGGTTCCGGAAACTGGGAGCTGAGGCTGCCCTTATCCATGATGCCGCACGGGTCGCTGTACAAATGGTCCGTACATTGGGAAGGAGGTTCTGGGGAGAGGATTCCGGCCTATGCGACGAGGTGTGTGCAGGATTCCGTCACGAAGCTTTTCGCAGCGCAGATATGGAGGCCGGACCGCCCTTACAGGTGGAAATACGGTTTTCATGGCGTTCCTGTCAATCCATTTATATATGAGGCCCATATAGGCATGAGTTCGGAGGAGGAAAAAGTGGCCGGATTCGACTATTTCAGGGAAAATGTCCTTCCGAGAATAGCGGCCCTCGGTTATAATACCTTGCAGCTTATGGCCCTTCAAGAGCATCCGTATTACGGTTCCTTCGGCTATCAGGTCTCATGTTTCTTCGCCCTTTCATCCCGTTTCGGCACTCCCGAGCAGTTCAAGCGCCTTGTGGATGAGGCCCACAGGCTCGGCATAGCGGTGATTATGGATATCGTGCATTCCCATTCCGTGGACAATGTGGCCGAGGGGCTCGGCTGTTTCGACGGTACGGACTGCCTGTATTTCCATTCCGGGGAGAGAGGGCGGCATCCCGCCTGGGGCTCGCGGTGTTTTGACTACGGCAAGGATGAAGTAAGACATTTCCTGCTTTCCAATCTCAAATTCTGGATGGAGGAATACCGTCTGGACGGATTCCGTTTCGACGGTGTGACCAGCATGATTTATCTGGACCACGGGCTCGGCAGGGATTTTACCGATTATTCCTGCTATTTCGACGGAAGGCAGGACGAGGATGCCATAACTTATTTGTCGCTGGCCAATTCTCTTGTGAAGGAGCTTAACCCTTCTGCATTTACTGTCGCAGAAGATGTCAGCGGCATGCCCGGCCTGGCTTCCCCGCTTGCCGACGGGGGCTGCGGTTTCGACTTCAGGATGAGTATGGGCGTTGCCGACCACTGGATCAAGTGGATAAAG
>DVLA01000035.1 GCA_018715745.1 Candidatus Coprenecus stercoripullorum | reverse complement strand
GCTGCACTGTATACTGTGCATATTTAGCGGTAATGCCGGTATCGCCCTTTTGGCAATGCATGTCGCTTCGGTACTGATACCTCTGCTGTATGTCCGGTATGGCGGCCTTATAGAAGTGAGTCCGGTTTTTTTCTGGACTGCGGCAGCTTTTGGCGGAACCCTCGTCCTTGTCTCCGACATATTCCCTTTTATATACGGTACGGCCTGTATGTCATGGCTGCATAAGGCGGCCGTTATCCTGGATATTGTCCAGCTGTTCTATCTGTTGTGGGCCTTTTTCGGCCGCCTGGCCTTCCTGCAGGACTGGATGGACTGGAAACCGGTATTCGGCAGGCTGCTGCCTGTAATATACATGCTTGTTGCAGGCAGTGCCGTTATGTATGCAAATTGGGCCGGTATCGGTGACGGCAGTTATCTGCTTATGGTTTTCTATGGCGCCATGCATCTCGGGTTCTGTTTCCTGCTTCTCAGGTGCATGCGGGGCGATACGGAATTCGGGATGTCCGGAGATGCTGTCAATGGGCTGTACAGACGCAGGATGAGGGATGACGAGTCGTTGAAAGACCGGCTTATAGAGTATTTCGAGACAGAAAAACCCTTTCTGTCGAAGAACCTTACGCTTGACGAGGTGGCGCTGAAGCTTTTTACGAGCAAGGTATATCTTTCCAAGATAATCAATTGCGAGATGAAGAAGAATTTCAGGGAGCTTGTCAACCATTTCCGCATAAAGGAGGCGATGAGGATATTCTGCTCGGATACGGGCATTTCCATAACGGAACTTAGGGACAGGTGCGGCTTTAACAATAATGCTTCGTTTACGAGTGCCTTCAAGGTGAACACCGGCTATACTCCCGGAGAATGGTGCAGGAATATAAAGAGCAGGAGGGAAGATGGAATACGCGGATAAGTACAGGCAGACTAAGGAGATAGTCAATGAGATAGTTCTCAGGAAGCTGGATTCTCTCATGTTGGCCGAGAGGCTTTTTCTCGACAGCGGGATAACGATGGCCTCTACGGCACGGGCCGTGGGTACCAACAGGACTTATTTTTCCAGGGCGGTATGCTCCAGACACCGCAATTTCAAGGAGTATGTGAACAATCTCAGGGTCGACTCCCTTCTCGAGGACATATCGTCCCACATATATTGCGGTTTTATGGAAGATATCGATGATTTTGCCGCCAGATACGGTTTCAAGAGCCGCAGAAGCATGGACCGTGCATTGCAGCGCAGGACGGGCATGACATATAACATGCTGGTAAAGCGGAAATCTAAAGAAGAATCTTCCCTATGAGTTCGTTGAGGAGGTCTCCGTCGGAAGCCTCCCCGCCTGAGTTGGTTTTGCTTTTGTAGTCGCAGTTTTTTATGGCCGCTATTATCGACATGGTCTTTTTGAGGTTGAAAGATGTTGCGGCTGAAATGTACGGGCCGGCGTATCTGTAATACAGGCCGGCCTTTGCGGCTGCATCCCTGGGGCGCAGCGTCCCGCCGCTTCCCGCAATAAGGGCGTGTATCATCTCGACTTTGGAGAAAAAGTAGAACAGGAATCCCAAAGTCATCTGCAAGGGGTATTTCTTCGGGGACTCTCCGAAGTAGTATGCTATCCGGAAAGCCTTTACGGAATCTTTTGTCGCTAAGGCCCCCGTGAGTTCGGTTATGTTGAACTCGCGGCTTATGCCTATATTCCGTTCTATATCCACAGCTGTTACCGTTGCCGTGCCTTCATCCATGGCCCTGGACAGTTTTTCCGCCTCAAGGGAGATTTTCCTGAGGTCATTGCCTGCATATTCCGCGAGCAGCATGGCTGCTTCCGGCTCTATGCCCTTGCCTTCGGAAGCGAAAAACCTTTCTATCCAGCGCGGCATTTCCTCGATGGGAAGTCTTGGCGATTCGAAAACGATTCCGGATTTCAGGGCTTTTTTGTAAAGCGAGGTCCTTTTGTCGGCATTCTTGCCGGAAAAGCACAATACAAGTATGGTTGTCGGGGAAGGACGGTCGAGATAATCGGAAATCCTCTCCAGTTTCTTCAGGGCCTGCGCTTCTTTTACAACGACAAGTTGCCTTTCTGCCATTACGGGGTATCTCTCGCAGGCTGAAACTATTTCATCGGCATTTGTATCCGTGCCGTACAGGACGGTCCTGTTGAAGTCCGCTTCGTGCGGCTGGACGGCTTTCTCCATTATCAGCCCGCACAGTTTCTCCGGGTAGAACGGCTCTTCTCCGGCGAGAAGATAGCACGGGCTGAATTTACCCGCCCCTATATCTTTGCTGAGTGAATTGAAAAGGGTAACGCTGTCTGTCCTGTCCATAACGCAAAAGTAGTATAATATTGCTATTTTTGCATTTCCATGGAAGGTAAATTGTTCGATCCATTGCGACAGAAGGAGGTGGCCGCCACTCCCGAGGAAACGGTAAGGCAGCGGACAATCAGCTGGCTGAATGAAGACAGGGGCATACCCTTGTCCATGATGGCTTCCGAATATTCCTTCAGGTTCAACGGGATGCTCTACAGGGCCGATATAGTGGTATTCGGCCGGGACAGGTCGCCTTTGATGCTGGTCGAATGCAAGGCCCCTTCCGTGACGCTGGGAAAGGATGTCCTTTACCAGGTCATACGGTATAACCGCGTGCTGGGAGTAAGATTCATTATGATAACCAATGGCCGGAACATGTATCTGTGCGGAAAGGCCGGGGATGGGAATGAATATGCCTTTCTGTCCGACCTGCCTGATTTCGGTCGTTACTTGAAAAACCGGGAGTCCGGATGGTAGAATGGAAAATGTAGATTTGTTCAGACTGGATAACGGCCTGTTCGGGATTGTGTCAGAAGAGGCTGAGGCGATGGGGGTAAAGGCTTATGTGATAGGGGGGTATGTCAGGGACTGCCTTCTCGGGAGGCATTGCAAGGATGTAGATATAGTTGTGGAAGGCGACGGACTCGCACTGGCATTGAGAGTTGGGAAAAGGGTCGGATCCCGGGTTTCGGTTTTCCAGCGTTTCGGTACAGCCATGCTTAAGGCGGCTGACGGGACCGAGGTCGAGTTTGTAGGGGCCCGGAAAGAATCATACCACCCTTCATCAAGAAAGCCGTCCGTGTCCCGCGGCACTCTGGAAGATGACCAGCGGAGAAGGGACTTTACGGTAAATGCCTTGTCATTTTCTCTGCAGAAAGAGGATATGGGCAGGCTGTATGACCCTTTTAACGGACTGGAGGATTTGAAGAACGGGCTGATAAGGACACCATTGGACCCTGACTCTACATTTGCCGACGACCCTTTGCGCATGATAAGGGCAATACGTTTCGCTTCCGTGCTGTCTTTTTCCATAGTGCCCGAAACATTCGATGCCATCGGGCGCAACCGTGCGCGGCTGTCCATCCTTTCCGCCGAAAGGATAAGCGAGGAGATGCATAAAATCCTGCTTTCCCCGCGCCCGTCGGTCGGGCTGGATTTGTTGGACAGGGCTACGCTTCTGGAGCTTATCCTGCCTGAAGTCAGCTGCCTGAAAGGCGTGGAGACGATGGAGGGCAGAGGGCACAAGGACAATTTTGCCCATACCCTTAAAGTCGTGGACAATATTTCCCTTACTACGGACAAATTATGGCTCAGGTGGGCGGCATTGCTTCATGATATAGGCAAGCCAGCGACAAAAAGATATGAAAAGGGGGCGGGATGGACTTTCCACGGGCATGAGGTTGTCGGTGCCAGGATGGTCCCCAAGGTATTCAAGTACCTGAGGATGCCCCTGAACGAGAAGATGAAATATGTGCAGAAGCTGGTTCTCCTGCACCTCCGTCCGATAGCCCTTGTGCAGGACGAGGTTACCGATTCGGCTGTAAGGAGGCTGCTTTTCGATGCGGGGGATGATATAGACGACCTCATGACATTGTGCGAGGCGGATATAACTTCTAAAAACGACAGGATAGTGGAGAGGCACAGGAAAAATTTCAGCATAGTCAGGGAAAAGCTTGTGGAGGTGGAAGAGAAGGACAGGCTGCGCAATTTCCAGCCCCCGGTAACAGGCGAGATGATAATGGCTGAGTACGGTATTCCCCCATGCAGGCAGGTCGGGATTATAAAGGAACATATAAAAGAAGCCATCCTCGATGGCGTCATAGAAAACGACAGGGAGGCGGCTCTCGGGCTTATGCGGAAGAAAGCGGCTGAACTGGGACTTCTGCCCGTCAGTGGATTGAGACCCCAAGCAGATTCATAAACTCGCTTCTTGTCCTTTCGTCTTTCAGGAATCCTCCCGTAAACGCGGAAGTCGTCGTGACGGAGTTCTGTTTCTGCACACCGCGCAACTGCATGCACATGTGTGAGGCTTCTATCACCACGCCTACGCCGAGCGGATGCAGGGTGTTCTGTATGCAGTCACGGATCTGGACGGTAAGCCTTTCCTGTACCTGAAGCCTCCTTGCATAGCATTCGACGACCCTGGCTATTTTGCTCAGACCCGTTATGTATCCGTTGGGTATGTAGGCAACGTGGGCTTTCCCGTAGAAAGGGAGCAGGTGGTGTTCGCACATGGAATAAAGTTCGATGTCCTTTACTATTACCATCTGCCTGTAGTCTTCCTTGAACATCGCCGAGCGCAGGATCTCCGCTCCGTCCATATTGTATCCCTGCGTGAGGAACTGCATGCTCTTGGCTACTCTCATAGGGCTTTTGAGCAGTCCTTCCCTTTCCGGGTCTTCTCCGAGCAGCCTGAATATCTCCTTATAGTGAGAAGCAAGTTCCTCTGTTATATCCTGATCGAATTTTTCAATCTTGCTGTATGCCATAAAAGTAAAAAATTTCGAGGCGCAATATTAGCTAAAATGTTGAAATCTGCCAATTTATTATTACTTTAGATGCCTCAAACAACAGGCCGGGATAAGGAAATTTATGGGAAACGATGTGGTTATAAGGCTGGACGGGATTTCAAAGATATACCGTATGGGCATGCAGGAGGTGAGGGCCCTCGATAATGTTTCCATGACCGTGTGCAGGAATGAGTATGTAGCGATAATGGGCCCTTCCGGGTCGGGAAAATCCACAATGATGAATATTTTAGGCTGCCTGGATACTCCCACCCATGGCAACTATATCCTTAATGATATAGATGTCAGTGAAATGGATGACAGCGAGCTGGCGCGTGTAAGAAACAAGGAGATAGGCTTCGTATTCCAGTCGTTTAACCTTCTTCCCAGATACAGCGCGCTGGAAAATGTGGCGCTTCCGCTTGTTTATTCGGGTGTTCCCAGGAAGGAGAGGGAACAGAGGGCGGGTGCGGCTCTGGAAAATGTCTCCCTTGCCGACAGGATGGAACACAGGCCAAACGAGCTTTCCGGAGGACAGAGGCAGAGGGTGGCCCTTGCCAGGGCGCTGATAAACAATCCTTCAATATTGCTGGCTGACGAGCCTACAGGCAATCTGGATACCAGGACATCCATAGACATAATGAGGCTTTTCAACGATATATGGCATAAGGGCAATACGGTTATCATAGTTACTCACGAGGAGGATATTGCCAAGTATGCCAGAAGGATTGTAAGGCTGAGGGATGGAAAGATAGAGTCGGATATACCCAATCCGGACCCGACGATATTCTGATAACGACTTATTTTTAATAACATGAAGATATATACTAAGAAGGGTGACCTCGGGGAGACATCTCTCGTAGGAGGCAAAAGGGTCTCAAAGGCTTCGCAGAGGGTATGCGCTTATGGAGACATCGATGAGTTGATATCGTATATCGGTGTACTGAGGGCTTCAATCTCCGATTGTGACGGATTTTTAAGGGATATACAGCAGGCGCTCATGAACGGTTCGGCCCATGTGGCGTCCGAGGGGGATGCCGTGCGGCTTGCACCTTTTCCGGAGAATGCGGCAAGGGCGCTTGAAGAGGAAATAGACAGGATGTATGCCGTACTTCCGGAGCAGAAAGCGTTTATCCTGCCTTCAGCCCCTGAGTCGGCAGCATTCTGCCATGTCGCCCGCTGCGTCTGCAGGAGAGCCGAGCGTTCGGTAGTGGCACTCGGGGACAGCCGTGGCAGCATGGTTTCTGTCCTGCAGTACCTCAACAGATTGTCAGACTATCTGTATGCCCTCGGAAGATATGTGTGTTACAGGGAAAATGTTCCGGAAGACTTCTGGATAGTATAGGCCCTCGGCTTCTACGGAATTCGGCTTCGCCGCATATACATGTG
>DVLA01000034.1 GCA_018715745.1 Candidatus Coprenecus stercoripullorum | reverse complement strand
CTTCCAGAACCTTGAATGTGGGGGAGGTGTCTTCTGTATCGTTACTGGTACTATGGGTAATAGCTGCCCTCAACTGCTCGTAGTCGTCTTTGGCTTTTTCGAGCTTGGCGAGGATGATGCTCTTGAATTCCTGCAGCTCTTCGTCGCTGTAACGTACTTTTTCTAAGGTTTCGTCCTTTTTGTCGATTTCGGCCATAGTTGAAAAGTTTTAAAAATTAATAACGTGTTTTATCCTTGTTCTCTAACCATAATCTGAAAGGCTCCCGGCCTTCGGCCGAAAGCAGCCTTTCCGTCCTTATCATCCTTTTTTCCTGCGGAGTCCCGATTTCCCGGTATATGGTTTCGTCATCGAATCCCGCAAGGGCGGCATCGTGCCTGTCGGATGAGTAACAAATCCTGTCCATTCTGGACCAGTAAATCGCGGACAGGCACATGGGGCATGGCTCGCAGCTGGAGTAGATGGTGCATCCGGCAAGCGAAAATGTATTCAATGCCTTGCAGGCCTGCCTTATGGCATTGATCTCCGCGTGGGCGGTAGGGTCATTGCCGGAAGTGACGCTGTTGCCGGCCTCGGCTATGACAGTGCCGTTTTTTACAATGACGGCCCCGAAAGGCCCTCCGTCCGCCGATGATGCATTCCGGCAGGCGATTTCAATGGCCCGGTTGATGAAGTCTCTGTCCGTCATTTCTTCCTTATTTCTATTTTGATCGATTCCCCTTCCGTCCATTCGACTGTATCTCCGTCCGTAATCCCCGCATCCGTCCGTATTTCCACTGCAAGGGTCTGGGCGGCAATATACTCACCGAAACTGCTTACCGCCGCATCCGTGTCGGGACGCGATTCTATTACTGCGGTAATTTTGTCCGTAACTTCAAACCCCTTGTCTTTGCGCAGGTTCTGTATCCTGTTTATCAGTTCCCTCGCGTTCCCTTCATTCCTGAGCTCCTCGGTAACAGTGATGTCAAGGGCCACGGTGAGTTTTCCCTCGGTGGCTACGAGCCATCCCGGCATGTCCTCGGACGTAATCTCATAATCTGAGGGCTGCAGTATCGCTTCCGACGAGGGCAGTGCCAGCGTGTAGTCCGCGCCGGAAAGGCCTGCCGCCTCTATTGCGGAGATTTCTTTCTGGTCCAGGCTGCCCATAACGGATGCAATCTCTTTCATCTGTTTCCCGTAGCGTTTGCCAAGGGTTTTGAAATTAGGCTTGATTTTTTTGGTAATAAGCCCGGTGGTGTCTTTGATATATTCTACCTCCTTTACGTTCACCTCACTTAGGACAATACGCTTTACGCTTTCGAATTTCCGCTCGAAATCCTGTTCTAATATTGGAATAATCATCCTTGCAAGCGGCTGGCGCACTTTTATATTGACTTTCCTCCTGAGTGCCAGGACCATGGAAGAGCATTTCTGGGCGATTCCCATTCTCTCCTCCAGTTCGCGGTCAATCAGCCGGGCATCATACTCAGGCATGTTTGCGAAGTGTACCGATTCTTCTTTGCGCCTGCCGGTTGCATCGTTGAGATCCGTAAAGAGCCTTTCCATATAGAACGGGGCAATCGGGGCCGCAAGCAGCGCGACTGTCTCTAATGCAGAGTAGAGGGTCTGGTATGCGGCAAGTTTGTCCCTGTCCATGGAGCCTCCCCAGAACCTTTTGCGGTTCAGCCTGACGTACCAGTTGCTCAGGTTGTCACAGACAAAGTCCTGGATAAGCCTTCCGGCATTTGTTATGTCGTAGTTCTCGTAACAGTCCGTTACGTTCTTGACAAGCGTATTGAGCAGGGAGAGAAGCCATCTGTCCGTTTCCGACCTTTCTTCAGCGGGAATTTCCTCTTCTTTGCCTGTGAAGTTGTCGACATTGGCATAGAGTGCGAAGAAAGAGTAGGTATTGTAGAGGGTGCCGAAAAATTTCCTGCGCACTTCGTCCACTCCGGCCTCGTCGAATTTCAGGTTGTCCCACGGCTGGGAGTTAGTGAGCATATACCATCTGAGCGGGTCCGGTCCGTATTCGTCGAGTATCCTGAACGGGTCGACGGCATTGCCGAGGCGCTTGCTCATCTTGTTCCCCTCCTTGTCAAGGACGAGACCGTTGGAAATGACTCTCCTGAAAGCGGCCTTGTCGCTTATTATGGTGGAAATCGCGTGCAGCGTGAAGAACCATCCCCTGGTCTGGTCCACTCCTTCCGCAATGAAATCGGCAGTTTCGCCGAACTTTCGGCTGCCTGCCCCCGCAAGTCCCTGCTGTGCATAGGGCATGGCGCCCGAGTCGAACCATACGTCTATAAGGTCGGTTTCGCGCCTCATGGCGGAACCGCTATCCGAAACAAGCACTATTTCATCCACATAGGGCCTGTGCAGGTCAATTTTGCAATAGTTCTCCCTTGAGAAGTCCCCGGGTATGAAACCGGCTTCTTTCAGCGGGTTGGCTTTCATTAACCCTGCCGTTACGGATTTTTCGATTTCATCGTAAAGCTCCTTTAACGAACCTATGCATTTTTCCTCTTTCCCGTCCTCTGTCCTCCATACTGGCAGCGGCGTCCCCCAGTACCTGCTGCGGGAGAGATTCCAGTCCTGAAGGTTTTCGAGCCATTTCCCGAAACGCCCGCTTCCGGTGGATTCAGGTTTCCAGTCTATCCGCCTGTTGAGCTCAATCATCCTTTCCTGTACTGCCGTGGTCTTTATGAACCATGAATCGAGGGGGTAGTACAGGACCGGTTTGTCCGTCCTCCAGCAGTGGGGATATGTATGGACATGCTTTTCTATCTTGAATGCCTTGTTCTCTTTCTTCAGCATTACACATATGTCCACATCGAGGGTTGGCGTATCGGGGCCCGCCTCAGGGTCATAGGCATTTTTGACGAACCTTCCGGCAAAATCCCTGTAAAGCCCGGTGTTGACCCTTTCGGCTACATATTCCGGATCGAGATCCTCGATTCTGTACATTTTCCCGCTCCGGTCCACCTGGGCCTGCATCGCCCCGTTTCTGTCTTTTACCATGAGGGCGGGAATGCCGTTGAGCCTTGCCACTTTGGCATCGTCGGCCCCGAAAGTCGGAGCAATGTGTACGATACCTGTAGTACCTTCATCCGTAGTGACATAGTCGCCGGTTATTACCCTGAACGCCCCTTCGTCAGGCTTAAACCACGGAATGAGCTGTTCGTAGGAAATGCCTTCAAGCTCTTTTCCGGAGAAAGGCCCGCCGATTACTTCGAAAGGTATCTTGCCGTTGAAGTGGGAGTGCAACAGTTCCCGGGCTACAACATACGCCCCTTCGGTGCCGGTATACGGGTTGCTGGAGCGGACCAGGACATACTCTATGTCCGGCCCGACGCACAGGGCTGTGTTGGAAGGCAGTGTCCATGGAGTTGTGGTCCAGGCTATGAAGTATACGCCGGTATCTCCGGCAAGGCTGTACAGCTTTTCCGATGCCCTGTCCCTTATTGCCTTGAACTGTACGACGGCAGTGGTGTCCTTGACATCCCTGTAGCAGCCGGGCTGGTTGAGCTCGTGCGTGCTGAGACCGGTGCCTGCCGCCGGGGAGTACGGCTGGATTGAATAGCCCTTATAAAGCAGCCCCTTGTCGTATATTTTCTTTAGGAGATACCATAGCGTCTCTATATACCTGTTGTCATAGGTGACATACGGGTTGTCCATGTCCACCCAGTAGCCTATCCTTTCCGTAAGGTTCACCCATTCCCTGGTATATTTCATCACTTCCTTGCGGCATATCGAATTGTATTCGGCTACAGGGATTTTTTTTCCTATGTCTTCCTTCGTTATGCCCAGCATCTTCTCGACGCCGAGTTCCACCGGAAGCCCGTGCGTGTCCCAGCCGGCTTTCCTTTCGACAAGAAAACCCTTCATGCTGCGGTATCTGCATACGGCGTCTTTGATAGACCTTGCCATGACATGGTGGATTCCGGGCATGCCATTGGCGGAAGGGGGACCTTCGAAAAATACGAATCTTTCCGCGTCTTTCCTCATCTCCAGAGATTTCCGGAAAGTGTCCTTGGATTTCCAACTTCTGGCTATTTCATTGCCTGTGCCGACCAGGTCGAGTCCTTTATATTCTTTAAACATTTTTTGTATCTCTCATAAAACTGCAAATGTAAGAATAAATACCGATAAGCTGATTTTGATTCGTCAAATTTGGTGATGACTACGATTTTTTGTATACTTGCAACAAAACTTATAACCATGAAGTACAGAAAATTGAGACAGTTGGCGATGCTTTTCCTTATTGCGTCCGCCGCTGTGCCGGAGACTATGGCCTGTACGGGAATAACCCTGCGTTCGAAAGACGGGGGTGTGGTATTGGCCAGGACCATAGAGTGGGGCGGAAGCGATCTCGAAAGCCGCTATGTCATTGTCCCCAGGGGATATGAACAGCATGCAATGCTCCCTTCCGGGGAAAAGGGCATGGCCTTCAAGGCAAAGTACGGCTATGCGGGCTTTTCTGTCGAGATGGAGGCATTCGTTGCGGAGGGACTCAACGAGGCGGGGCTGTCGGCCGGACTCTTTTATTTTCCGGGATACGGCTCCTATGCGGACATGCCTTCCGACGGGAGGAAATGCGTACCCGACCTGCAGCTTGTTTCGTATATACTTTCTACATGCTCTTCCATTGAGGATGTAAGGAAGGCTGTTGGGGAGATAACGGTAATAGCCCTCGACCCGCGGGCATCAACCGTCCACTGGCGTTTCGCCGACAATACGGGAGAGCAGGTCGTTCTGGAAATAATCGGCGGCCGTCCCGCATTTTATGAAAACAGGCTTGGGGTGCTTACCAATTCCCCTTCCTTTGACTGGCAGATGACGAACCTCAACAATTATGTCAACCTCCATTCCGGCAGTGCGCAGCCGGCAGGGACGGAAGGCATGCAGCTGCGCCCGTTCGGGGCCGGCAGCGGTTTCCTCGGGCTGCCGGGAGACGTTACCCCGCCTTCGCGGTTCGTCAGAGCGGCATTTTACCAGACATCGGCGCCCGTGGCCCTTTCGGCTGATGATGCCGTCCTGCAGTGTTTTCAGATACTTAACAATTTTGACATTCCAATCGGGACGGAGTTCGCGCAGGGGGAAAAGGTTACCGGAATCCCGAGTGCGACGCAGTGGACTTCGGCGAGTGACGTTAAAGGGCTCAAGATATATTACAGGACTATGTATAACAGTGCCATAAGGTGTATAGACCTGAACGGGGTGGATTTTTCCACGCTCTCCTATACATCGGCCCCGCTGGATGTCGAAAAGAGGCAGCCCGTGATTAATATAGAATTCTAAATATAGAGACAGGTTATGAATGTAGTGGATATCATTATACTGGTGATTGCCGCCCTTGCGGTTTTCAAGGGACTTAAAGACGGTTTGGTCAGGCAGGTAGGCGGAATTGCAGGGCTTTTTATAGGGATATATATGGCTTACAAGTTCTCATCCCTGCTGGCCGGATGGCTGGCCCAGTGGATATCGGCGTCAGAGCCGGTTGTCAAGTCTATTTCCTTTGTTCTGATTATAATAGCAGTGTGCATTCTCATGAACCTGCTTGGCAGGATTCTTGAAAAAATATTAAGCGTCAGTATGCTCGGCTGGCTTAACCGCTTGCTCGGGGTGGTCCTGTCGGTGGCCACTGCGGCCCTCCTTATGGGAGTCATTCTGTCCCTGCTGCACTATGTCAACCAGACCTGGTTTGTCATAGTCCCTGAAAAGACGCTTTCCGAATCCCGGCTCCTGCCGGTAGTGGAAAATATGATGGAAGCGGTAATGCCGTATCTGAAGGCATTTTTCAAGCCGTGATGCCTTTTGTGTAAATTTTCCGCCCCGGATGGGGAATTTTGATAAAACCGGACAGGAAGTTCCGGTTTTTTTTGTCTACTTTGCTCCAAAAATATGGTGGAGATGGATGATTTCAGCGGGGAGGCAAGGATGGCGGCCGGTACGGTTCTGCCGCCGCTTGGCAGCAAATGCATGGTTCTTTATTGGATATTGTCGGCAGCGGGGCTTTTACTGTCGCTCCTGTCCTTATTTTAGAGTTATCTGCCTATGAAGAGGGATATTGAGATAAGGCAGCATGACAGCAATGACTGTGCCGCCGCGTGCCTGGCTTCGGTATGTGCATATTACGGGCTGAAGCTGCCATTGATAGTACTCAGGGAGGCAAGCGGTACCTCCCGGGACGGTACGACCCTTCAAGGTGTGGTGGATGCCGCACATAAGGTCGGTCTCAATGCCGAGGCATTGAAGGCAAAGCGGAAGGATATTGCGGATTTGAAAAATATCGGGGGACCTGTCATTATGCATCTTGAGAAAAGGGACGGATGGCTGCATTTTGTTGTCTTTTACGGCATTGCCGGCGGTAGGGCTTCAGTGATGGACCCGCAGGACGGAAAGATGCACAAGATGCCGATCCCGGCCCTGGAGGAGGAATGGAGCGGATATATCGTGGCGCTTGGCCCCTCCGTGAGGTTTGAGAAGGGGGACAGGAAAACCGATCTTTTTTCCCGCTTCGGGAAACTGCTGGCATCAAACAGGAAAGAACTCTTCGGGGCGCTGGCTGGCTCTCTGGCCTATATTGCGGTGACTCTCGGGCTGTCTCTCTTTCTGAGAAAGATAATAGACGGAGCGCTTCCCGAGAAGGACACCATGGTCCTGTGCCTTGTGGCCGCCGCCATGCTTGCCCTTGCCGGATGCTCGGCCTGTATCGGGTATATGCGTTCGCTATTGACGGTAAGGGCAAGCCTTAAAATGGACTTCGCCCTTATATCAGGATATGTCCGGAAGCTTTTTTCATTGCCTGTCCGGTTTTTCGATTCCCGCAGCAGCGGGGAACTGAATTCGAGAATATCCGATGTATACAGAATCAGGGAATTTTTGACAGAGAGGCTTCTCCTTATGGCCGTAAGTGTTATGACCGTGTCGCTCTCACTTCTTGTCACGGCATTTTTCTACTGGAAGCTTTCCCTTGTCCTTTGTGCCTTTATCCCTTTATATATCGTATTGTACAGGGTTTCCGACAAAGTGAACAGGAAGGTGAACAGGCGTATTATCGAGGAGGCGGCCCGTTTTGAGGAAATGACGGTGGAGAGTATCTCGACGGTACGGACCGCCAAGTATTTTAATTATGGCAAATGTATGTCGGACAGGCTCATGCTGCAGTATGTATCTGCTGCCAACGCCATGTACAGGGGCGGTGTATGCGGTTCCGCCTTTGCTTCGGCGGCGGATACTCTGGGCCGCCTCCTCTCCCTCTCCGTCCTTATGGCAGGAGCGTTTTTTGTCCTCAGGTCGGAACTTACCATAGGGGAACTGGTCTCATTCTATACAATCGCCGGCTTCTTTTCCTCGCCCGTGATGCTGCTGGTTAACAGTAACCAGCAGATAACGGAGGCAATGATAGCGGCGGAGAGGGTATTTGACATAATGGACCTGGATGAAGACCGGGCGGAACGGGAGATACGCTTCATGCCGCAGCCCGGGGCAGACATAGTGATAAGGGACCTGTCATATTCTTTTCCAGGGAAGATGAAGCTTATTGAAGGCCTGAACGCTACTGTCAGGGGCGGTTGCGTGAACCTCGTATGCGGGAAGAACGGAAGCGGAAAGAGTACGCTGGCATCCATCCTGATGGGCGGTTACCGTCCGCTTTCGGGCAGTATAACTGTGGAAGGAGTGGATATAATGTCATTGCAGCCGGAGAAATGGAGGGAATACATATCGATAGTCCCTCAGCGGCTCGATCTTTTCAACGGGACTGTTCTGGATAATATCGTACTGGGTGACAAGGACTACGATATGGAAAGGGTACTGCATGCATGTGCGCTTTCCGGTCTGGCCGGAACGGTGGCTTCCATGCCGGAAGGCCTGTTGACCCGTACGGGCGAGTCTTCATGCCGGCTTTCCGGAGGGGAAAAGAAAAGGCTGGCCATTGCGAGGGCATTGTACAGGAAGCCGTCGGCCCTGATATTCGACGAGGCGTCTTCGGCCCTTGATGCAGAGGGGAAGGACCATTTCAGGAGGCTCGTCAGAAGGCTCTCGGATGAGGGCATGACGGTAATACTCATATCCCATGAGCGTGATATGGTTTCATTGGCTGACAATGTTATAGAATTGAAAAATACGGATGCGCATCCGGAGGCGTAATGCCGCACGCCTGCAAGTTGCGGCTTAACGGTTAATTCAAATTGATATGAAAACAGATTGTGTTGGAAGATTCGCGGGGTTTGAATCTGTCGATGAGGCGCAGTGCGTTTATATTAGGGCCGGCGCCGGAGGGAAGTTCTGGAAGATTGTCCTGGATATTATCCAGGTGCTTTTCGAGTACAGACAGGATTTTGTCGAAGGTATAAGGGAAGGATGGTCTGGCGATAAACTGTAGGCGTTATGGAAAATTTTGATATTGTCGGCAGGGAACAGGCATGTACTGTCGCCGGGGGACGTTCTCAGGAAGTAGGCAGATTCATAAGGCTTCTCGGTCGCCTGATTGGGCGTATCGCCAGAGCCGTCTATGATCTTTTTGACGGTAAGGGCGAGCCTCAGGCTTCCGGAGTATTCTGATTTTCTATCGGTCCGGGCCGGTGCGGTCTGTCCCGGACCGTTTGTGATTTCGCTTATTTTACGTATATTCGCATATTTTTGTGCCATTATGAATATAAGGACGGTTTTTATATCGGCGGTTTTACTGTTGACGGCTTTTGCCGAGGTGCGGGCCGCTCAGGAATGGAGCCTGAGGGACTGTATCGAGTATGCCTGGGAACACAACCTGTCCATAAAGCAGCAGGAAATCCAGGTGCGCAGGAGCGAGAACGAGTTGCTCAAGTCCAAACTTGACTTTGTCCCGTCTTTCAATGCATCTGTAGGTTATAACCTGAACTGGGGACGTTCCGTCGACCTGCAGAACCTTGAAATCATAAAGAACAAACTTACCCAGGGGACGAGTGCGCAGGTAACTGCATCCATATCCGTGCTTGACGGTCTTTCCAAGTATAATACATTGAGAGGAAACAAGGTGGCCCTTAGCATATCCCTTCAGGAAGTGGAAAGGCTTAAAGACGAAATATCAGTATCCATAACCCAGGCGTTCCTGCAGATTCTCCTGTCGGAGAAAATCCTGGAAGCGGCCCGGGAAAGCTTTGCGTCCATACAGGCGCAGAGGGACAGGACAGCCGTACTGGTGGAGGCCGGCAGCCAGCCCTACAGCTCTCTTCTGGAGATTGAGTCGCAGGTTGCCTCCGAGAGGGTGCAGCTCGTTACTGCCGGCAGCCAGGTGACCGAAAATATGTTGGCCCTGCGTCAGCTTCTGGATCTGGGTTACGATACGGCCTTTGCCATATCGGCACCGGACATAGATTTTATGGTGGATACGTATACTCCGGAAAATATCGATGAGATATATGCCTCAGCCCTGTCCATGCCGAGAATAAGGGGGGCGGAGCTTGAATTGCAGAAAAGCATATACGATCTGAAAATCTCGCAGGGCAGGTTCTATCCTACGATATCAGTTGCGGCAAGTTACGGGACATTCTACAGTTCGACTTCCAGATCGCCGATAGGGGCGGAGGATTATACTTTTTTCAATCAGTTGAGGGACAATATAAATCCTACTCTCGGCTTCTCCCTCAGCATACCGATATTCAACAGCTGGTCCGTACGTACCGAGGTGAAGAACGCCAGGCTCAACAGGGACAGTAAGGAAATAGAGCTTATGTCGGCCAGGCAACAGCTTTACAAGGATATCCAGACGGCGGTCACCGAGGCCGGGACCTATTGGTCCAAGTATGTTGCGGCCGAGGCCAACATGAAGGCAATGGAAGAGTCTTTCAGGTATGTGGAGGAGAAGTTCGGCATAGGCGTCCTGAATGCGACCGACTATACCGTATCGAGGACAAATCTTTTCAAGGCCCGCTCGGAATATTTGCAGGCCAAGTACCAGTTTGTGTTTCAATTAAAGATTATAGATTTTTATAAGGGGATACCGATATCCCTGTAGTGTTATGGCAAAAAAGAATAAGAACACGAATATGAAATGGCTCGCAATTGCCGGACTGCTGGTTGTAGCGGTATTGTTGGTGATTGTGGTTTCAAGGAAGGACACCGGGATCAGGGTGACTCTCGGGACGCCGCAGACAGGCAGGATAGTCGAGACGATACCTGCCAACGGTAAAATACAGCCGGTGACGGAGGTGAAGATTTCCCCGGATGTTTCTGGCGAGATAGTCGAGCTGAACGTGGAAGAGGGAGACAGGGTCTTGAAGGGAGACTTGATTATCAAGATAAAACAGGATGTATACATATCGGCAAGAGACAGGGCGGAGGCTTCCCTTAATTCAATCAAGGCCCAGTACCTGCAGCAGGAAGCCCAGTTCAGGCGCATAGAGGCGGCCTATGAACGGAATGTGCAGCTTTATGGCAGGAAAGCCATATCCGAACAGGAATACGAGACGTCTCTTGCGGACTATCAGGTGGCTAAAGAACAGCTTAGCGCGGCCAGATTCGATATTGCCGGTGCCGAGGCCACACTGCAGGAGGCTGAGGAAAATCTGGTGAAGACAACAATCTATTCCCCCATAGACGGCATAGTGTCGAGTCTCAGCGTGGAGAAGGGGGAAAGGGTGGTAGGGACTTCCCAGATGGCAGGGACAGAGATGCTGAGGATAGCCGACTTCGCCCAGATGGAGGTCCTGGTGGACGTGAACGAGAATGATATAATAAGGGTCGCGCACGGCGACACTGCGATTATAAGCGTGGATGCATGGCCGGGCAAGGAGTTCTCAGGCATCGTTACCAAGGTCGCTAATTCCGCAAAGAACATAGATGAGGTGTCGGCTGACCAGGTGACCAATTTTGAAGTTACCGTGGAAATACTACAGGACTCCTACAAGGCTCTTGCTGATTCGGTGTTCATGCCTTTCCGCCCCGGAATGTCCGCATCGGTGGAAATACTGACATCCGTAAAGGACAGTGTCCTGAAAGTCCCGCTTCAGGCCGTTGCCGCGAGGGACGATGTCGGGACCGGTATTTCCGGCAAACTCCAGGAATATGTTTTCCTGTATGACAGGGAACAGTCCGTGGCGAGGGCCGTCAGGGTAGTGACGGGGATACAGGATATTGATAATATTGAAATAACGGAGGGCCTGCAGTCCGATTCCGTAATGCTGATTGTCGGGCCATACAATGTGGTCGCAAAGCAGCTTATGGACGGCATGCATGTCACCCTTTCTTCAGATAACGGAAACAGATGGTGAAATTCTTGATGATAGAGACCGCTACGGATGAATGTTCCGTGGCTCTGGCATCTTCGGACGGGATACTGTTTATGAAACGTTTTGCCGAGCCTAAGGCTCATGCCTCGGTCCTGGCCCCCTTTGTCTGGTCGGTATTGCGGGAAGACGGAATTACCGCAAGCGAGTGCTCGGCGGTATCGGTAAGCATGGGGCCGGGTTCCTATACCGGTCTCAGGGTGGGTGTATCGACGGCCAAGGGACTGTGCTATGGCGCAGGCATTCCGCTCATAGGCGTGTCTACCCTTGACATACTTGCATATATGGCCAAGGAGAGGCTTATGGAGACCGGAATGGATACGGATGTCGCAATTGTCCCCATGATAGATGCCAGGAGGATGGAAGTGTATACCGCCGTTTATGATGCGGTGTGTACCAGGCGGACGGAGATAGGGCCGAAAGTTCTCGACAGTGACAGTTATTCCGAACTTTTCGAAAAATATTCAGGGGTAGTATTTATCGGGGACGGGGCGGCCAAGTTCGAACGCTGCCTTGATGACAGAAAACTTGGAAGAAGCACATTCATCCCGGTGTCTCCTTCGGCATCAGGAATGTTTATCCCTACGCTGAGGGCCTGGGAAAGCGGGACGTTCGAGGATGTGGCCTATTGCGAGCCCTTTTATCTGAAGGACTTTGTGGCCGGCGTGAGCCGCAGGAAATTGTTCTGACCAACTTTATAAACTATAAACTATGTCTAAAAACTTGTTTAACAGGTATATCTGGCTAATAGATACAGTCAACAGGGCCGGAAAGATTACCTTTGAAGGAATAAGCGGGCTGTGGAAACACTCGTCCCTTGGTGCGAACCGAAGTTTCTCCCTCAGGACTTTCCACAACCACCGGAAAGCGATAAAGGACATATTCGGCATCGATATTTCCTGCGACAAGAACGGGAAGTATTCCTATTATATTTCAAATGCCTACGACAGGGACAGCGAGGACATCAGGCAGTGGCTCCTCAATTCTTTTTCGGTAAACAATATCCTTAATGAATCCAGAAACATAAGGAACAGGATACTTTTCGAGAGCATACCTTCAGGTCAGAAATGGCTTCTGCCGGTAGTGGAGGCCATGAGAAACGGTGAGGTCCTTAAACTGCTTTACCGTCACTGTTTTACCACTGAGACTGAATGGCGCAGGATAGACCCGTATTGTGTAAAGCTGTTCAGGCAAAGGTGGCATCTTGTCGCAAGGGAACACGAAGACGGGAAAGTGAAGGTTTTTTCGCTGGACAGGGTCGCGGACTTGTCGAATACCGGCGATAAGTTCGATTATCCGGCGGATTTCGACCCCAAGGAGTATTTCAGACAGAGTTATGGAATAATGGGCGGGGACAAGTACGGCATAGAGACAGTCAGGCTCAAACTCTATGGCAATCAGGCGGCCTATATCCGGCAGCATCCCCTGCATGACAGCCAGAAGGAAATATCTTCCGAAGAAGGGTGGACTATATACGAGTACGTACTGCATCCCACGTTCGATTTGTGCCATGAGATTCTTTCCTGGGGCAATTCTGTGGAGGTGCTTGCCCCGCTGTGGCTGCGCAACAATGTCGCTACCATCCTCAGAAGGGCCTGCCTGATCTACGGATAGGCTATGCCGAATATTTCTGCAGGGCGGTCTACTGTTGCCACGGGACCGTGCTTCTCCAGCTGCTCCCTGGTCTTGCAGCCCCAGGTGACGCCGACTGTGGGTATCCCCGCATTTGCGCCTGTGAGCATGTCCACTTCCGAATCCCCGACATAGAGAATGCTCTCCCTGTCTTCGGGGATTCCAATCCCTGCTTCCGAACATATTTCATAAATGACAGCCGGATCAGGCTTTGTGGGTATGCCGTCTCTCTGGCCCAGGACTGAGCTGAAGCGGATACCGGGGAAATATGTCCTGATAAGGCGGCATGTGGCCTCGTTGTATTTGTTGGATGCTACGGCTAACTTAATGCCTTTTCCGTCAAGTGCTCCGAGCAGTTCCGGTATTCCGGGGAACGGCATGGTGGCATCACATCCGTGCTCGTTGTAGTACGGAATGAAGGATGCCCTTATGCGCAGGACTTCCTCCATTCCCTTGGAGCCTTCCGGCAATGCCCTTTCAAACAGTTTGTTGATGCCGTTGCCTATGAATGAGCGTATTTCTTCTACGGTGCGTTCCGGATATCCGTTTGCGGACAGTGCGTGGTTTGTGGCTGCGGCAATGTCCGCAACGGTATTGAGCAGCGTCCCGTCAAGGTCGAAGATAACCAGGCTTTTCATTCTCCTTTAAAGTTCCCAGGCAAGTGCGCTTGCTCCGAGTATTGCGGCATCCGAGTCCTTCAGGGTCGAATATAGCAGTTTTATTTTCCCTTTCCAGAATTTCAGGAGGTTGTCGTTCATGCTCCTTTCGATATGTTCCGTCAGGAATTCCCTGGCCTTTGTTAGCCCACCGAACAGGACTATCGCCTCGGGGGCGCTGAATGCAACGAATGTGGCGAATGCCTCGCCCATGATTTTTCCTGTGTATTCGAAAATTTCCAAAGAGAGCCTGTCCCCCTTCCTGGCGGCCTCGTAAATATCCTTGGAGGTGATTTTTTCAGGGTCGAGCGCTCTCAACAGGCTTTCCCTGTCCGTTTCCGACAGGAATTCCCTGGCTGTACGTGCCACTCCTATGGCTGATGTATAGGTCTCCAGGCAGCCTTTAAGTCCGCAGTTGCATTGCCTGCCGTTGCGGATGACGACTGTATGCCCGAGCTCTCCGGCAAAACCGTCGTGTCCGTATACCACGTTGCCGTTCACTACTATCCCGCTGCCTACGCCTGTGCCGAAGGTCATCATTATGAAATCTTTCATGCCTTTGGCTATGCCGTAGGTCATTTCCCCTACGGCTGCGGCGTTCGCATCATTGGTGACGGCCACCGGGATTCCTGTCCTGTCTCTTATCATGTCGGCCAGATATATGATCATGGGCCTGCCCTCCCGGTCGTATGCCCATTTCAGGTTGGGAGCGTATTCAATGGTTCCTTTATAGTAATTGCCGTTAGGTGCGCCTATCCCTATGCCCTTTATCCTGCTTTCCGTCCCTGTTTGCCCTACAAGGTCGGTTATGGCAGCCGTAAGTGCATCCGTATATTCTGCAAGTTCTTTCTGGAGCGAAGATATTACCGACTGGCAGACGATATTGCCCCTTGCGTCCACGACCCCGAGTTTGGTTGTCTGTCCGCCTACATCGATGCCTATGACCAGGTTCTGTGTTGACATACTATTCCGTTTTTATATCCTTGTTGACATTTCTGGAGCCGATGAGCGCGTAGTACAGCATGTATGCGAATCCGGCAATTATCAGCCAGTAGCTGTTGAGGAAACCTATGCTGTCCGCGATCGCTCCCTGGACGGCAGGGAGAATGCCCCCGCCGCAGACCATCATCATGAAGATGCCGGAAGCGGCAGAAGTGTATTTCCCGAGACCCTCTACGGCCAGGTTGAATATGACTCCCCACATGACAGAAGTACACAGCCCGCACAGTACCAGGAACAGGCAGTTGACCGGTACCTGCGCAAGCCCGAAACTGAGGTCCGAGTTCATTACCGGCATCCTTACTATGTTGCTTACGGGGAGGAATATGGCAAGCAGTATCAGGCATGTGCCTGCAGCAGCAACCGCGGTGAGCATGGTACGGCTTGATACCTTTCCCCCGAATACTCCGCCAATGAGCCTGCCTACGAGCATAAGAAGCCAGTATGTACCTACTACGCTGCCGGCTACCGTGGTATCTATCCCCATGCCTGCAGTCCTGTCAGTCATGAAAAGGTTCATGATGTTGGGAATGCCGACCTCTACCCCTACGTATATGAATATGCAGACCACACCGAGGACGAAATGCCGGAAGGACCATGCGCTGTGGCTGTCCTTTTCACCGGAATCTTCCCTTTTCAATGTGAATGGCTCGGGTATTTTCGAGAATATGAGCACTATGAAGGCGAGCGCGAATATTCCCATTGCGAGAAACAGCACCGGGTCCGCATTAGAGATCCTGGCTCCGGCTATATCGCCTATCAGGTAGCCTCCGAGTACCGGTGCAAGCGTGGCGGCAGTAGAGTTGAATACGCCTCCGAACTGTATGAGCTGGTTCCCCTTGTTGCCTCCGCCCCCAAGAGTATTGAGCATCGGATTTACCACCGTATTGAGCATGCACATCGAGAAGCCGGAGATGAATGCCCCTGCCAGGTATACCGCATAGTTGTCGCTTATGCCGGACAGGAAGGTTATCCCTACACCGGTGAAGCCGACGGCTGTCGCGGCGATAGCGGTTTTCCTGTAGCCGATTCTCTGGAGCAGCATCCCGGCAGGGATACCCATGCAGAGATATGCAATGAAATTCATCAGGTTGCCCAGCTGTGACTGGAAGTTTGACATTGTAAACTGGGACTTTACTATGACTCCGAGCGGGTTCTGCAGCCCGGTGACGAACGCGATCATGAAAAACAGTGCGAACATGATGGCTATCGGCAGCACATAGTTTCTTTTGGTAGCGGCCTGTTGTGTCATTTTTCTATAATCTGATAAGGTTAAAATCCTGTATGGTTAGACTGCAAAGTTAATGTATTATTCATTAAGAAGCTCTTCTTTCAGCCTGCACAGGTATTGCGGGGTTACACCGAGATATGATGCTATCACTTTTGCCGGTACGGCCCTGATAATTTCCGGGCGGCTACTGCCAGTCCAATTAAAAAAACGTCCGGAATACACCGGACGTTTTTTTAATATGCCGATTGTCAATAGTTCTCTTTCTTCGGCTCGAAGAATGCCTGGGGGTGCAGGCAGGCAGGGCATTTGCCCGGGGCTTTCTTGCCTTTGTGTACGTATCCGCAGTTGCGGCACTGCCAGTAGATTTCCCCGTCCCTTTCGAAGAAAGTGCCGCTTTCGACCCTTTCGAGCAGTTTCCTGTAGCGGATTTCATGTTCGGCTTCTACTTTGGCAATCATCTCGAAGGCTATCGCTATTTCGGTAAACCCTTCTTCACGCGCCGTTTTTGCCGCATCGGGATAAAGGACGGTCCATTCTTCGTTCTCGCCTTCGGCCGCTGCCTTGAGGTTTTCCAATGTAGTGGAGATTATTCCGGCAGGGTATGAGGATGTTATTTCCACCATTCCGCCTTCGAGAAACTTGAAGAACCTTTTGGCGTGTTCCTTTTCCTGTTCTGCCGTTTCCATGAATATGGCCGCGATCTGTTCGTAGCCTTCTTTCTTCGCTACGCTTGCGAAGAATGTATACCGGCTTCTCGCCTGAGATTCGCCTGCAAATGATTTGAGCAGGTTCAATTCCGTTTTAGTGCCTTTAATAGATCCCATGTTGATTGCAGTTGGATGAATGTTATTTTCTGAATTTTCCTGTTACTGTAAGTTCTATGCCCTCTATGTCGAACTTGTCGATAGGGTGTTCGGCCAGATAATTCCTGATCAGTTCCATCAGGGCCGGGTCCTCGATGTTCTGGTATTTCCCCTTTTCCGGCGAATACAGGTGGCAGCGGGAATCGGTATGTATGTCGAAGAACCTTTTTGTATCGGCACTAAGCAGGACCTTTACGATGTTCTTTTCCGTGAGGGATTCCAGTATGTTGTAGACAGTGGCGGAGGAAATGGACGGATACTGCTTCTTTACGGTCTCGATAATCATGTCGGTAGAAGCGTGCTCGTACTTCTTGATGGTGTTGTAGACAGCAATCCTCTGCGGTGTTGTCTTTAGGTCGTTTGCTTTGAAAAGTTCACTCAGCGTACTCATAATTTGAATTTATTAATATGGAACAATATTTAGCAAATATATTGATAAAGTTCTGCAATGACAAATAAAATTATAATTTTGCGCCAGTTCAAATATTTTTTATGATTTCAACCGGCAAAAGTTCCAAATATGCTTTGGTTACCGGCGGCTCGTCCGGCATGGGACTGGAGTATGTAAAGATACTGGCATCAAAGGGATACAGTGTCGTAATCGCGGCCCTTTACCAGCAGGAGACGGATGCAGTGGCCGCCATGCTCAGGCCCGTGTATCCTTTAAGTGACTTCATATCGGTGGGAATAGACCTGTCTGCGGCGGATTCCGCCGTGGCGCTTTACGGCATAATCCGGAAATCCATCCCTCCGGACGCCCGGGTAGAAGTGCTCGTGAACAACGCCGGCGTGCTTTATCCGATGCACTTCAGGAACATGTCACTGGAGCAGGTAAGCCGTATAATAATGCTTCACAACCACACTCCTGCGATGCTGTGCAGCCTGTATCTTCCGGAGATGCTTGCCTCAGGCAAGGGATACATACTCAATATCTCGTCCCTGGCGGCGTGGATTCCATGGCCTTTCCTGACGACCTATTCTTCCACCAAGGCATTTACCAAAGTGTTTACGAGAGCCCTGCGGACAGAGTGCCGCGGGACCGGTGTAAAAGTGAGTACTGTCTATTTCGGTGCGGTGGATACCGGCCTGCTGGGGCTTACCCCGCGGCAAAGGAAGCTCGCGCGTTCGCTGCGCATAATGCTTCCCGCGGAAAAGGCGGCATCCATAGCGATGAAGATGATGTTTTCCGGCCGTTCAGGCAGAATTCCCGGACTTGTCAACAAGATAGCGCGTGTTTTCGTGCCTCTGCTGCCGCATTCATTGCTTTCAGCCATAGAAAGGAAAGTAACGGCCCGTTACGGATTGAAATAGCGCCGTGGAACGTATCGGGAAAACCATAGCGGAGACAGTCAGGGCTACTCTACCCCCTACATGGAAAACCTGTGTCTGGATAGTGGAGATAACAGCCGCGGTTTCGGCCGGTATTCTTATGATGCGGTATCTCGGCATATTGCCTCTTGTCTCCGATGCCCTCGCCCCTTTTTTCAGACTTTTCGGACTGCCCGGGGAGGCGGCAATGGCTTATGTCTCCGGATATTTCGTCAATGTATATTCGGCCATAGCCGTGGCTGTAGCCATGGAAATGGGCCCAAGGGAGATGACCATACTTGCAATAATGGTCCTTACCTCCCACAATATGATTGTAGAGACAGCGGTACAGAAGAAAACCGGTACTTCGGCTGTCAGGATGGTCCTGCTCAGGACATTGAGCGGGCTTTTCCTCGGCATGCTCATGAACCTGCTCCTGCCGGGCGGCGGCCGGGACGCCGCGCCTTCGGCCGGTATTGCGGCAGGGGGGGACTTTATGGGGCTGTTCGTGCCATGGCTAAAGGATACGGCGCTGCTTCTGTCAAAGATGGTGGTAATAATATTCTCCCTGAATATCCTCCAGGCGCTGCTGGCGGAATTCGGCGTGATAAGGGCCATTTCAAGATTCCTGCGTCCTCTCCTGAAGGTTTTCGGCCTTCCTCCGAGATGCTCGTTCCTGTGGATCATAGCGAATACGGTAGGCCTGGCATACGGTGCGGCTGCGATGATTGATGAGACACGCAAGAGCAAGATAACAGGTTACGACATTGATTTGCTTAATACCCATATAGCCGTTTCCCACAGTAACGTGGAGGATATCGCGCTCTTTGCCTCGGTAGGGGCTTTATGGTGGGCGGTGTTGCTCTCAAGGGTGCTCTGGGCCGTACTGATGGTCTGGTGTTACAGGCTGTGGCATAATATTCGCAATAAATTCATATCTTTGCAGGTTCCGGATAGTAGCGGCGGAAACCTCTAATATGGAAAAGATGGAACGTAGACTCATATCGGCGGCAGTTCTTTTTGCCATCCTGTGCCTTTCATCCTGCAAGACGCAGTATGACATTCTTTTGCAGAGCAACGACGTGGATGCCAAATATGAAATGGCATTCGAACTGCTGCAGAACAAGAAGTATTCCAAGGCGGCATCGATGTTCGAGTCGCTGAAACTGGCGGTACGCGGCACATCCAAGGATGATACTGTCCAGTATTATACCGCCTATGCCCATTATATGTTCGGGGAGACATCTGCCGCCGAACAGGGTTTCCATTCGTTTTTTACGACTTTCCCGCGGAGCCCGTTCACCGCTCAGGCGCGTTACCAGTACATAGACTGCCTGTATGAGCAGACATACCGCTATGAGCTGGACCAGACGCCTACCTATAAGGCCCTTACCGCCATAGCCGAATATATGATAGACTACCCGGACAGCCCCTATATCGAAAACTGCAAGGCCATCACGCGCGAACTCGAGGAACGTCTGGACAGGAAAGAGTACGAGAGCGCCAGGCTTTATTATACGATAGAGGACTATAAGGCCGCTTCCTATGCCCTGAAAAATGTCCTCAAGGAGGATGCGGACAATGTCTTCAGGGAAGACATACTTTATTATGCCGTCCTTTCCGCATATGAATATGCACGGAACAGCGTCCATCAGAAACAAAGGGAAAGGTATCTCGACTTTACGGACGAATATTACAATTTCGTCAGCGAATATCCGGCTTCCGAATACCGGAAGGAGCTGGATGCCCTTGCGGAAAAAGTACAGAATATATTGAAAAAACATTTATAGTAAATTATGGACAACAGGAAAATCGCCAACAACACTGTAACGAGAAATCTGGCCGAACTTGCCAGGCCTACCGGCAACATTTACGAGACTACTGTCATTATTGCCAAGAGAGCCAATCAGATAGCTGCTGCAGTAAAACAGGAGCTGAGCCAGAAGCTGGAAGAGTTCTCCAATTATGCGGATACTCTTGAAGAGACTTTCGAGAACAGGGAGCAGATAGAGATTTCCAAGCATTATGAGAAGCTTCCCAAGCCTACTCTCGTGGCGATAGACGAGTTCGAGCACGGCGATATTTACTACCGTATGGTAGAAAAGTAGTATTCTCCGATGCTTGCTGGAAAGCACATATTGCTCGGCATAACAGGTAGCATCGCGGCTTACAAGGCGGCGGCGCTGGCGCGTCTTCTGGTAAAGGCCGGCGCTCAGGTGAAAGTGCTTATGACGCCTATGGCGAAACGCTTCATTACCCCGCTTACAATGGCCACGCTTACGCGCAACCCTATTCTTGTGGACTTTTTCGATCCTGAGAACGGGGCGTGGAACAGCCATGTATCGCTGGGATGCTGGGCCGATTTGTATCTGATAGCGCCGGCATCGGCCAATACGCTTGCCAAGATGGCAACAGGAGTGGCGGACAATCTGTTGCTTACCACTTACCTTTCGGCCCGCTGCCCTGTCATGGCGGCCCCTGCCATGGACCTGGACATGTATATGCATGATGCTGTCCGCTCTAATCTCGACACTCTCGGGAAACGCGGGGTAATCTTGCTGGAGCCTGCTTCGGGCGAACTTGCAAGCGGGCTTTCCGGAAAAGGGAGAATGATGGAGCCTGAGGATATCATGGACAGGGTCGTGTCGTTTTTCGCCGCAAAAGGAAGTCTGTCGTCGCGGAAGATACTAATAACCTCTGGTCCTACGAAGGAAGCCATTGACCCGGTAAGGTTCATTTCCAACCATTCTTCGGGCAGAATGGGGGCTGCCATTGCGGATGAACTGGCGTCCAGGGGGGCCGATGTAACGGTGGTTTCAGGACCGTCGCCGGTGCGCCCTTCCTCGGAAGCGGTGAAGGTGGTGGATGTGGTGAGTGCCGCACAGATGTATGAGGCTTTCATGTCGCTGTATTCATCGGGGGATTTCGATGCCGCGGTATTCTGTGCGGCAGTTGCGGACTATTCCCCTTCGGAGGCTTCGCCGGTAAAGTTGAAGAAAGAAGACAGCTCTCTTGTACTGAAACTTTCGCCCACAAAGGATATTGCCTTCGAAGCAGGGAAACGCAAGCGCAGCGGATGCGTGCATGTGGGGTTCGCCCTTGAAACGGACGGCGGGGAGGATAGCGCAAGGGACAAGATGGAAAGGAAGAACCTGGACATGGTCGTGCTCAATTCCCTGACGGATGAAGGGGCCGGTTTCGGCTGCCCGACCAATAAGGTCACATTCTTTTACAGAAATGCTCCGGAAGAGGCTATGCCTCTCAAGTCCAAGCAGGATGTCGCCTCCGATCTGGCGGACAGGATAGAAAAACTGATTTTATGCTGAAAAGGCTTTATATATCCAACTTTGTCCTGATAGACTCATTGGATATGGAGTTCCCTGACGGCCTGATAATCATCACGGGGGAGACGGGTGCCGGAAAATCCATCCTGCTCGGGGCTCTTTCCCTGCTGTTGGGCAGGAAAGCGGACACTTCGGTAATAAGCGACAAGAGCCGCAATTGCGTTGTAGAAGGCGAGTTCGCAGTAGGCGGCCGGGAATATATCTTGAGGAGAGTGCTTTCCCCTTCGGGCCGCTCGAGGACATTTGTAAACGACGAACCGGCCAGCCTGTCGCAACTCTCGGAGATTTCCGGCAGGATAATAGACATACACGCGCAGCACAGTCAGCTGCTTCTCAAGGATAAGGGCTTCAGGCTTTCCGTTATAGACCTTCTTGCCGACAACGGCGTCCTGCTTTCCCGTTATAATGAGGCATATACATCTTACAGGAAAACACTCGACTCCATATCCGGGCTCGAATCGGCCTTAGCCCGGGCGGAGAGCGAGGCGGATTACAGGGCATTCCAGCTCTCCCAGCTGGAAGAGGCTTCGATAACCGACGGGGAACTTGCCCGGCTGGAGGTTTTGCAGAAGGAACTCGTTAATGCCGAAGGGATAAAAAACGGCCTGTATTCGGCACTTGCCGCCCTTTCCTCGGATGAGGATTCGGTAGTGCAGCGTCTTAAGGCGGCGCAGTCATCAGTTTCAAGGAGTGTCCCTTATAAGGACGGGCTTTCCTCACTGGTGTCGAGAATGGAAAGTTGCAGGATAGAGATAGCCGATATAGAACAGGAACTGGAGCGTGCGGCGGCCGGGGTCGAAGTCTCCCCCGAGAGGCTTGCCGAGGTAGAGGAGAGGATGTCGCTTATATATACCCTTATGCGCAAGCACGGCTGTTCTTCCGAAAAGGAATTGTGTGCATTGCGTGACTCCCTTTCCGAAAGTGCGGACCGTACGGCGGAAGATGTCCGTAATCTCGCCGCGCTGCGGAAAAAGGCTGCCGGCTATGAGGCGGAAAGGGACAGCCTGGCCGCCGAACTTTCGCAGCGGAGGAAAAAGGCTGCCGTTTCCCTTTCCGGGAGAATGCAGGAGCTGATACGCGGCCTGGGAATGCCCGATGCTTGCTTTGATGTGAAAGTTACGGAAACAGGGCAGTTTACCCAGTTCGGCAGTGACGATGCCGATTTTTATTTTTCCGCCGACGGGCCAAGGCGCATGGGCGAGGCCGACAAAGTGGCCTCGGGTGGGGAACTTTCGCGTATCATGTTGGCACTTAAAGGCCTGATGGCACAATATACCTCGATGCCGACCATGATATTCGATGAAATAGATACGGGCGTTTCTGGCAGTATTGCTGACAGGATGGGGGATATGATAGGGAAGATGGGGCAGGACATGCAGATATTCGCCATAACCCACCTGCCGCAGATTGCCTCCAAGAAAGGTACACATTATTTGGTATATAAGGAAACAGGTAAGGACGGCAGTCCTGTGACATCGATAAGAAAACTCGACTATGAGGGCAGGATAATGGAAATCGCAAGGATGCTGAGCGGTTCTTCGCTTACGGATGCCGCCGTGGAAAATGCCAGGACACTTATAGAAAACTGATATAGACAATATGGGACTTTACGATGCGGATGCAATAAGCAGACTCAGAGAGATACTTGGACAGGAAGACGCCTCGGCGATGATTGTGCCATCTTCCGACCCTCATTTCGGGGAATATGTACCTGACCATTACAAATGTATAGAATGGCTGTGCGGTTTTACCGGAGAGGCCGGGACGCTGGTTGTCACGATGGACAGGGCGGCACTGTGGACGGATTCGCGCTTTTTTATACAGGCTGCTGCAGAGCTGGACGGGACAGGGGTAGAGCTGATGAGGCAGAATGTGCCTGGTACGCCGTCGCTTGCGCAGTGGCTTAAAGACAACCTTGCCGAGGACGATATCGTTGTCATGGATGAGGACCTGTTTTCGTATTCCGACTATACGGCTATGGTCGATGCCCTTGCACCTGTCACCCCCTCTCTCGTAGAGGACCCTTTCGACAGGATATGGAAAGACAGGCCAGCCCTTGTCTTTAATCCAGTAAGGCATATCGGTGTGGAAATCAGCGGTGAAACATCTATGTCCAAATATGAGCGGCTTTGCCGTACACTTGCAATGCCCGTCCCGTTTGCCTATATCATGACGGCAATGGACGATATAGCCTGGCTATGCAATCTCAGGGGGACCGATGTGGAGTACAATGCCCTGCCCATGGCGTATGCCGTGGTTGACAACAGGGGAATAGCACTGTTTGCAAGGCAGGCCATGCTGTCGGAAGAAGCGGTGGCGGCCCTTACATCCAACGGGCTTACCGAATTGAGGGAATATGAGGAGTTCGGAAGGTATTTGCAGACATTGCCGAAAGACTGCGTAAGGATTTTCGCGTCAGGAAAAGTAACGGCTAAGTATTTCTTTGCCGCAATGGACAACGTTTATAACAATCCCTCCATTCCGTCGCATGTTCCGGATCCGGTTACCGGCGGAACGGTGGCGATGATGAAGGCAGTCAAGAATGAGGTGGAAGCGGACGGTTTCAGGAAGGCCTGTGTCGTAGATGGCAGGGCGATTTCCAGGGTTATAGCATGGGTCAGGGAAAATGCGGGGACCGGGATTACGGAGAAGGATGTGGCTCTCAAGATAGAGGAGTACAGGAAGGAGTCTGCGGACTATCTCGGGGAGAGTTTCCCGTCTATTGTCGCCTATGGGGCGAATGCGGCCCTGCCTCATTACAGCATACCTGAAAGCGGAGGGGCGGAAATAGGCCGGGACGGACTGCTGCTTATCGACACCGGCGCACATTATGCCTACGGGACTACGGATACTACGAGAATGATTCCGCTCGGAAATCTTACCCAGGAGGAAAAGGATGATTATACAGCTGTTTTAAAGGGGCTTATACGTTTAAGTATGGCTGTGTTCCCCCAGGGGACGAGGGGATGTCTGCTCGATATCCTTGCCCGTGGCGAAGTGTACAGGAGGGGGAAGAGATACCTGCACGGGACCAGCCATGGAATAGGCCATGTCCTTTGCGTGCATGAAGGGCCCCAGAGCATAAGGATGGAAGAAAACCCCGTCGCTTTGGCGGACGGGATGGTGCTTTCTGTCGAACCCGGAGTATATGTCGAGGGAAGCCACGGGATAAGGCATGAGAATACTGTAATCGTCACCCCCTGTACTGATGCGGGCAGTGAGGGTTTCAGCCGTTTTGAGACCATTACACGTGCCCCTATAGACCTTTCTCCTGTAAATGCGTCCATGCTGGACGATTCGGAGAAAGAGTGGATAGAGAGTTTCAATCGCTGCTGCTCTCTATAGTCCAGTCTTTTCTGTAGACAATGTCTTTGAGTGCGGTGTTGCAGTAGCCTGAGCCGTTCCCGCTCCTGACGAACCGGACATCTGACTGGAGCAGGCTGTACCTGCGGCCGGATATCATTTCGGGAAAGTCCCTGCCGTATGAGTTCATGGCTTTCACGAAGAAAGTCAGGATGTCGTATCCCTGGAACGAGAACGAGTTTGGCGCTGTCCTGAAAGTCTCCTTGTAGTTCTTTACAAATTCGGCGACTGTCGAATCCGAATAGTCTATGTGGTACGGCACGCTCAGGCGGGTCTCCAGCAAATGGAAGAGCTCGAGGTCGAGGGCATCGGAATTTTTCCACCGGCTTTGGCCGTACAGGTGGATTCTGTAATTTCTTACGCTGCGCAGAAGGTTGAGGTTACGCATAACGTCGGATATAAAGGCATCGCTTGCCGAGACTATCAGAATCTTGTTCAGGCGGTACGGGTCCAGTGCGGCTCCCATGCTGTCTATTATTTCCCTTCCTTCCAGCAGTGCGTACCGGAAAGTATTGAAGGCCGCGCCTCTCTCAAGGAGAGACAGCCTTACCGAGGAAAGTTCCGGGGAATCCTCGCTTCCCGTCTCATATATGACGGTTATTCCCGCATCCGGGTCTTCGGACACGATTTTGTCTATTTGCCGGCCGTAGGTGTCGGATACGGGAGGGAACAGGTAGAACAGCCCGTTGTTTTCGGCCAGAGCTTCCGTAGACACGTCAAGCGGGGATACTATAGGTATCCTGTTCCTTTCCGCATATACGGCGACCGGCTGCATGTCCTTGGGGGATACCGGGCCTATAATCAGTTCACTGCCCTGCAGGACGCCGGAGGAAATCATTCCCCATGCGGACGGGTACCGGTTAAGGTCGATTATGTCTATGCAGAAGTTTTCGAGCAGGGAATCCTCCTTAAGCGAATATGCTGCGGCCAGCAGGCCTGAACAGAAGTCGGCCATGTACTGTTCCATATTGTCCGTTTCCAATGACGCGTTGAACGGCAGGACTACGGATATTTTATGTTTTTCCCCGGTATCATATAGCCGAAAGCCGTTTTCGGGAATATCGGTGCTTTCCGCAATGCCTGTTTCCTGTTCCCGCATGCCGGAGGTGACGCCATTTTCTCCGGCAGCCATGGAAACCTTCAGATTTTCCATGTATTCCGCATCGGGGATATAGATGGATCTGACTCTCTTTTTCGAGTTGGTATCTATCCCGTTGAGGGCTATTATTGCTTCAAGGGTTACTCCGTGCCTTTCCGCCGCCTCTTCAAGGGTCTCGAACCATCTCAGGGGATATTTCCTGTATCTGTTTTTTTCCGGTTTTGTACGCCTGGCTTTCTTTGCGGCGGGCTCTTTCTTATTTTCCTTTTCCCGTCCGGCAACTGTCTCCGCTGTTTCATCCCTTACCTCTTCCTTGTCGGGGATATATATGATCATTCCTGCCTTAAGTCCTTCGGACAAGGCAGGATTGGTTTTCAGTATATCGTCCGCCGGTACCCCGTAGGCCTTTGAAATGGAGTAGAGGGTCTGTCTGACAAGCACCTTGTGTACATAATACACGTTCCCGCCTATGTTTACCTTTTCGGAGGATATTTCCACGGGAGTGGGGACGTATTCCTGTGCATGCGCCCGGAATGCGCATGCAGAGAAAGACAGTGCGGATATTATTATGATTGCCGCTGCGTACAGTCTCATATCAGAAGCCTTGAAAGTATGCCGTTTACGTTTTCCTCTATCCGTCCGTAAACGTTGTCGCCGTATTCTGCCGGTTCGAAACGCTTTCCGGTAATATGTTCGTAAAGTTCTATATACCTTTGGGATATGAGTGATACCCTCTCGTCGTCCATCTCCGGGAGTGTCTGCCCCTTAAGCCCGCTGAAACCGTTGGACATGAGCCATTCCCTTACAAATTCCTTGGAGAGCTGCCTTTGTGGCTCCCCTTTTTCGAACCTCTCCTGATACCCGTCCGAATAGAAGTACCTGGATGAGTCGGGAGTATGTATTTCGTCGATGAGATAAATCTCTCCGTCCCTTTTCCCGAATTCGTATTTTGTGTCCACAAGTATTAGCCCGCGGGATGCGGCCATCTCGGTGCCTCTTTCGAACAGCCTCATCGCATAGTCTTCGATTCTGGCGTAGTCCTCTTCCGACACAAGTCCGCGCCTGATGATCTCTTCCCTTGAAATGTCCTCGTCATGCGAACCGATATCCGCCTTGGTTGTAGGCGTTATGATCGGCCTGTCGAATTTCTGGTGCTCGCGCATTCCGTCAGGAATCCGGACGCCGCATATTTCCCTTGCCCCGTTTTTATAGGCCCTCCATGCGCTTCCGGTCAGATAGCCCCTTACAATCATTTCAACAGGAAGTCCCTGGCATCTGTACCCGACTGTTACCATAGGGTCCGGTGAAGATATTTTCCAGTTCTGTACAATGTCGGCGGTATCGTCCAGGAACATTGAAGCTATCTGGTTAAGGACCTGTCCCTTATATGGAATGCCGCGTGGGAGTATCACGTCGAATGCCGATATTCTGTCAGTGGCAATCATGACGATATATTTCCCGTCTATTGTATATACGTCCCGGACTTTCCCTTCGTACTTGCCCGTCTGTTTCCTGAAGTCAAACGCTGTGGTTGTAATCGCTTTCATCGTATGGTTCATAATTTGTTGTATAATTCTGTCAGTCCATTGCAAAAACTGCTCCAAGAGAGTCTCTGCCTTTCCTTTTTTATGTTGTCGGTAATTTCTTCCCTTATTCCCGGTTCGGTGAAAAAACGTACTACGGCCTCCCTGATGGCTTCAGGGGATATGTCGTCTACCGTTATCCCCGTTCCTCTCGCGCCTATGGTCTCTTTAAGCCCGCCTACGCCTGTCGTTATTACGGGCAGCCCGAAATTGCAGGCGATGGAGTTTATTCCGCTTTGGGTGGCGCTGCGGTAGGGAAGAACACATACGTCGCTGGCGCTGAAGAATGTCGCGACTTCATTGTCCGGAATATACCTGTCGAATACCAGTATGTTTCCGCGAAGGGGTGACGCATCGATTTTCCTGCGGTATTTTTCGAACGGCCCGTAGCATTCCCCGGCGATTACCAGCTGGTAACTGTCATCCAGGCCTGAAAAGGCGTCAATGAGGATATCGAGACCCTTGTACTCTCTGATCAGCCCGAAAAACAGAATCGTCTTCCTGGCCGGGTCGATGCCGAGAATACCGGCGGCCCTGTCCTTGGGCAGGGGTTCCCCGAAATTGGAATACAGCGGATGCGGCGTTACGGTATAGGCGGCATCCGGCCTGAATTTCAGAAGGTCGTCCCTTACGGAGTCGCACAATGTCATGAATCCGTCGCAGCCGTTCAGGAAATATCTTGTAAAAGGCACGTCGAAGAATCTCCTTTCATGCGGGACTACATTGTCGAGTATGGCAATGACCTTGCACCCTTTTCCTGCATGCCTTGCCACATATCCCAGCGAGGGGGCGAAATAGGGCATCCAGTAACGCATTACGAGCAGGTCGGGTTTCCATTGCCTTATTCTGCCGGCTGCGGCCGGATAGGACAGGGGATTTGCCGTGTCAAGTATCCTCTCGGACCGGAAAGGCTCTTCCTTTCCGTCCTCCACGTATTGTGTTTTACCGGGAAAGAGAAATTCCGGATACTGCCTCCTGAAGTTGAAAGCGGCCACCTCGTGCGTTTTGGCCAGTTCGAGATAAAGGGACGTATTGAACTGCGCTATACCTCCCCTGTACGGATGGAAACACGAAAGGATTGCTATTTTCAATTCGGCACCTCCCCGTGTTTTTTATTTTTTGTTTCTTTCCTTGATATACTCGGCGTTGAGGCCGGCGAGAACCTCGTCCGTTATATCGAGGCCGGGATCGCCGTCAAGCACTGTGTTTGTAGCGGCAGTCGTGGTAAGTATGAGTGAATACTGTTTTGTCTTGTTGTATTCCTTTATGTAGGAAGTGATGGCGTACATTATATTGTTGAACATTACGCTTTCTTCCTCCGCCATTTCCATCTGTTTCTGCTGGGTGAGGTTTCTCAGCTCCTGCTCGCGCTGTGCAAGGTCATTTCCCATGGTCTCCGCCTGGGAGCGCGTAAGCAGGCCTTTCTGGTATTTTTCCTGGAAGCTTTTCGCATCATTCTCCAGAGCCCTGCCCTGCTTGCTCAGGTCATTGTCTATCGCGCTGAGTTTGCTGTCGAATTCCGAGCGGAGGTCGTTGTACATGTCGTATTGGTTGATGAGCGTATCGAGCTTGATGTAGACTATATCCCCCTTCCGGGCCTGTGTCTGGCTTGTCTGCTGGATTTCAGTAGTTGCTGCGGCTTTCGGCTTTGACGTGAAGAATAATACGAAAAGGACTGCGACTGCCGCAAGCAGAATGATGTTGAGGATTATTGAAAACTGTTTCATCGAATGTTGGTTTGATATGTCTTATGATGGTTGATACTGCAAATATATTTACTTTTCCGCATTCCTGATTTCCCTGAGATACAGCCTGACCGTATTTTCCAGCCCGTAGTACAGCGCATCGCATATAAGGGCGTGCCCTATGGATACTTCGAGTACGCCGGGAACCGTGGAAAGGAAATATCCGAGATTGTCAAGGTTGAGGTCGTGCCCTGCATTGATGCCAAGCCCGCACTCGATGGCGGCTTCGGCGGCTGCAACATAGGGGGCGACGGCTTTTTCCCTGTCTGTCCTGTAGCCTTCGGCGTATGCTTCCGTGTACAGCTCCACCCTGTCACAGCCCGTGAGGGCTGCATTGCGGATAATTTCAGGGTCAGGGTTTACGAATATGGATGTCCTTATGCCCAAGGACTTGAGCCTTGAACATGTCTCTTTCAGAAAGTCCCTGTGCGCAACGGTGTCCCAGCCGCAGTCCGAAGTGAGCTGCTCCCTTGTGTCGGGAACAAGAGTCACCTGCGTGGGGACCGTGGCTGTTACCAGATCCATAAAGGGGGGGATGGGGTTTCCCTCGATATTCAGTTCGGTGGACAGTAGTGGCTTAAGGTCATACACGTCGCTGTACCTTATATGTCTCTGATCCGGTCTCGGATGTACCGTTATGCCTTGTGCGCCGAAGGCCTCGCAGTCTTTTGCCGCCTTGAGCACGTCCGGCAGGTTTTTGCCCCTTGCATTGCGCAAGGTGGCAAATTTATTGATGTTTACGCTTAAATTCGTCATACCGTTACGATAAATTTTCACAAAAATATACATTATAAGAGAAATTTGACTCATCTTTGCAATTATTTCAATTGTTGACTACTAACACGGATGGGATGCGCATAGCACTTTTCGGACGGCGTCTGGGCCGGGATATGGAGGAGAAAATGAGGATGTTCCTGCGCGTCCTTTCGAGCAAGGGCGTACCCCTTTGCTGCTATTCCCCGTTTTATGCCTATATTAAGGAATGCTTTCCCGATTCCGTACCGCGGATGGGGCTTTTCTCGTCCGATGCGGATTTGCCGGAGGATGTTTCCCTTTTCCTGGTACTCGGCGGTGACGGGACTTTCCTGAGTTCGCTTACAGTTGTCAGGGACAGCGGTATCCCGGTGGCCGGAATCAATTTCGGGCGTCTGGGTTTCCTGACTGCCGCAAAGGCCGACGGGAGCGGGGTCGGCACATTGCTCGATGCCTTGCTCGGCGGAGGGTTCAATATAGAAAAACGCTCGGTGCTGCAGGTGGAGGCGGCAGCCCTGCCCCCGGACTTTTACAACTGTGCACTGAATGAGATATCCATTCAGAGGCGGGATCATGCGATGCTCGGGATAGAGGTCAGTGTGGACGGGCACAGGATTCCGGCATATTGGGCGGACGGGCTCATTGTCGCGACCCCTACAGGTTCTACGGCCTATTCCCTGAGCGTGGGCGGCCCTGTGGCCGCGCCTTCGTCTGAGGTTTTCATAATAACCCCGATAGCGCCGCACAATCTGAACGTACGCCCTCTTATCGTGCCCGATACTTCAGTAGTCGAGGTATCCATCATACCGGCAGGGAAGACGGCGCTTATGACGGCCGACAACCGTTCGGCCGTTATCAGGGCTGACAGCGGGAGGATAAGGGTCACCAGGGCGCCTTTTCCGTTGAATATCGCTTCGGCCGGCGAGGAAAGCTTTTTTTGTGCGTTGAAAGAAAAACTCCTTTGGGGAGAGGACAAGAGAAATAGCAGACAATAGTGTTATGAGCGGACATGCGAATGCGGTACCGGCCCACGTGGCCATAATAATGGATGGAAACGGCAGATGGGCTGCAAAGCGCGGCAAGGATCGGATATTCGGGCATTACGAAGGGGCGGAAAGCGTCCGCGCGTGCTGCGAGTATGCAGTCGAGGCGGGGGTGAAATACCTGAGCCTTTTTGCGTTTTCCGAGGAGAACTGGAACCGTCCGGAGGCTGAGGTTTCCGAGTTGATGGCATTAATGGCCCGGTCGGTGCTGAATGAAAGGAGTACTTTTGCCAGAAACAACATACGTTTCACGGTCATAGGGGATATGTCAAGGATACCCCGTACCCTTGCGGATGATATAAGTGCGGCCATGGAG
>DVLA01000033.1 GCA_018715745.1 Candidatus Coprenecus stercoripullorum | reverse complement strand
AGCCCAGATGGTGAAATTGGTAGACACGCCACTTTGAGGGGGTGGTGCCGGTTACGGTGTGCAAGTTCGAGTCTTGTTCTGGGCACCGACATAAAACTGACAATCAGTTGATTGTCAGTTTTTTCTTTTTACTGCCCCATAAGCCGGCCGCGTAACTCTTTCACGGTTCATGTTACCGCAATTACAGGAAAGCTTCACTATTTTGGATTCAAATAATATATTTGCGGAATGAAAATAAGGTCTGCAACCATAATAATAATCGCATTCGCCTTCTGCATAAAGGTACATGCCGGCAACGGGAGCTCCGCAGCAGGAAGAACGGAAAGCGACACTGTGAAAAGCGAGATTCTTTCAGAGGCCGTTGTCACGGGCACCCGTACCCCGGCCGACATCAGGCATCTTCCGATGACGGTCACCACCATTGACAGGGCCGAGATAGAATACTCAAACACCCCTTCCCTCCTTCCACTGCTTACGGAATATGTCCCTGGACTGTTTTCCACTTCAAGAGGCATCATGGGATACGGCGTATCCGACGGCTCGGCCGGAAACATATCCATAAGGGGGCTCAGCGGCGGAAACGGACGCGTAATGGTGCTTATTGACGGGCATCCGCAATACATGGGCATGTTCGGGCATCCCATATCCGACTCATACCAGTCCCTTATGGCCGAGCGGGTGGAAGTACTGCGCGGCCCTGCATCGGTTTTATACGGCTCGAACGCCATGGGAGGAGTAGTAAATATCGTAACGCGAAGTCCCGGAGAAGACGGAATACGCACCAATGTCAATATAGGCTACGGGTCGTTCAACACATTGCAGAGTGAAGGTACAGTAAGGATTCACAAAAAAGGGTTCTCAAGCGTAATAAGCGGGTCATACAACCGTACTGACGGGCACCGCAGCGACATGGGTTTCGAGCAGTACGGAGGATATGCCAAGATAGGCTACGAAATTTCCGGCAACTGGAAGATACGGGGAGACCTGAATGCAACCCACTTCAATGCGTCAAATCCCGGCGCGGTCTCTGCCCCGCTTGCGGATGCGGATCAGTCCGTCACCAGAGGTATGACCTCACTCGCAATAGAAAACGAATACCAGAAGACATCCGGAGCACTGAGCATTTTCTACAACTGGGGGCAACACAGGATAAATGACGGATACATCCCGAGCCAGAGCCAGACCCCGAAAGACTACCTGTTCAACTCTACGGACGACATGATGGGCATATCAGTATACCAGAGCGCACGCCTGTTCAGAGGCAACCGCATAACCGCCGGGGCGGACTGGTACAGGTTTGGAGGAAAAGCCTGGAACTCGTACATCACAGGTGACAGGAAAGGAGAAAGGGAAGACATAGTCGGCCAGGTACAGCACGAAATAGCAGCATATTTGGATTTCAGACAGAACATCGGCACATGGATGACCGTAGATGCGGGTCTGAGGATAGACCACCATTCGCATGTCGGCACCGAATGGGTACCGCAGGCGGGCATATCGTTCCACCTTCCCCACTCCATAGAAATGAAACTGTCGGCAGGCAAAGGGTTCAGGTTCCCCCTTATCAGGGAAATGTTCATGTGGGGAGCGGCCAATCCTGATCTGAGACCGGAAAGGATGTGGAACTATGAACTGTCCTTCTCCCAGAAAATCCTGGACGGGCAGGTAAGCTACGGGGTCAATGTCTTCTACATCGACGGAGACAATATGATAATGACCGTGCGCGACGAAAGCGGACGACAGCAAAATGTCAACTCAGGCTCCGTACACAATGCCGGGCTTGAAGCCGTCTTCGCATGGCGTTTGGCCAGACGCTGGGCCGTTGATGCCAATTACAGCTTCCTGCACATGAAAGAGCCGGTAATTGCGGCCCCGGAGCACAAACTGTATATCGGGGTAAGGTTCAGCCACGGACGCTGGGCACTTTCCACGGGGGCCCAGTATATCAACGGGCTGTACACGTCGGCAGGAGAAAATCCCGAGCAGGAGGAATTTGCGCTTTGGAACGCCCAGGCATCGTTCAGAATACTTGAATGGCTGTCCGTATGGATCAAGGGTGACAACCTGCTCGACTGGGAATACGAAATAAACGAAGGCTTTCCAATGCCGGGCATCACGGTAAGCGGAGGAATCAATGTAAGTTTCTGACTGCCGCAGCGCCCCATGGGAAGATTATGATCATGCCCCGCGGGCAGCACACACCATCGCCCTTATAAGCCTGTAATGAAAAATCAGGGCGGCTCGATAGATTCAAGCCGCCCTGCAGATTTCGTGAGCCTTCAGCTCAACCGGATTTCATTTATCTTGCAACCTTGAACATCTTGGCACTTCCGGCCTTGGGAGCCCTTGCCTTGAAGAGGTCTTCATTGGCCTGCATCGTCTGAACGTATTCGAGCCTGTCAACAGGTTTGAACTGCGAAGACATGCCGAAGAACGTCCTGGAAGCGGCCGAAACATTGGCGCTCGAGTAGTCCGTCAACGCGACATCACCCGTCCATGTACCGGTAAAGTTGTTGCCGGCATCGTCGACACAGTCGAATGTCAGGGTATAGTTCACGCCGCCGTTACTGGTTATCGTGATTCCTCCATCAACTGCAGGGGCGTACTCGGTTACATAGCCTTCGGCATCGAATCCGCCGACATACCATGTCCCGTACAGACTGTTTCCGCTCAGATAACCGGCAAGGTAAGTTCCGGCAGCACAATCCTCGCTCGGATAGAATGTACCCGTAGCCAGGCCGTCATCTATCGTTCCTGCTGTAGCTCCCGAGTACTCCATCTGGAATCCGTCCGCACCGGTAGTAGGCGAGAGGCTGAACATCCAGTTGGCGCCGCCGTCACCGTAATAATCGCCATAGAATGCGGCCTCTGCCGTACATCCTTCAAGATCCATTTCATAGTCGCCCGTCAGTGTCGTCGAAACGTCTCCGCCCGGGTTCCAGCCGTTAAGAGGCAGCGCCACGTTGGTCTTGCTGCTGGTAATATGATATCCCTCAGCTGTTATAAGGTCGATGTCGATATCATAGTAACCGTATGACCCGTCAAGAGTTATGGTACCGCCGGTTATAAAGCCGTACTGTACAGAGCTAGCATCTGGAAGATACTCGGCATATGTACCCATGGGAATCATTATTCCAAAGAAATCTAACATTTCTCCAGGATAGAACGAAGGAGGAAGCATATCGGAAGCCGCCTCAAGCGTTGACCCGACAATATAACCGTCTTCGGTCACATCCATGTAAGCCTCAATCGTAAGCAGAGTCCCCGGAGGGGTAACATAACCTTCGGCGTCCACGGCCATGTCGGTAAACTGGAGGGATATTGAACCATAATCTGAATCATATACGGCCTGCGCGATATTCATCTCGAAGTCGATATCGTTTTCAATCAGATCAACTTCTGTCTCACCGCCGGTGTTGTCCTTCAAGGCTGCCGGCCCGGTATATGTAACATGGTGAATCTCGCCCGTTTCCTCAATGGTAACAACGAGGTCGAATATATAGTTGTCACCGTCCTTCGTCACCGTGAGAGTACCTTCGGTATATCCCAGGTCCGTAGTAATATAGCCTTCGGCATCAGTAACGGTCAATCCGCCGTACTCGGATGTGAAAGTCCACGGGGCGTATGTCAAATCCGGATCCAGCTTATATTCCCCTTCGGGAACACCTATGGCGGACATATCGCCATCCCAGATGGGTCCGTAAATATCCATGACATAATACGTGGCATTGGGACGTACATAATTACCGTCCATCATGTCATTTCCGAGGGTAACGAGATAGTCGCCTGCTCCGGGAGAATACATATCACCGTAATATTCCCCTCTTGCCAGATATTCGGCCTCGAATTCCACATCATACTCCGGATCGGGACCAGGGCCGGGGCCGGGTTCTTCTCCTGCACCAAGCTGGGTAACAGGAACATCATCGGAGAGTTCTTCATAGGTCACGGTGATGGTAGCCGTACGGCTTTCCTGAGCGGCATTTGGTGCCACCTTGAATTTGATAATGCCCATTTCGGAAAAATCAAAGTCGGTAATCCAGTCCTGGGCATCCGGAGCGGACGCATTCGGACGTGCATCCTCGGGAACACCGGTAAGAGTGTAGTTGATAGTGTACTCACCGCCGTCTGCCAAGGCCTCGACAGCTTCAGTGGTGACTTCTAGTTCGGGAAGAGTTGGTTCAGGCTCGGGCTCCTTACACGAATTGGAACTGAGCACCGCAAAGGAGAGGGTGCATGTCAGCATAAGCGCGCCGAGTGCATTTTTTAGAAAATCAGTCTTCATAGGAACATGAATTTAATTGTGAATATTGGGTTAGTTTTTATAGGCGCAATTTACCAAAACTTTCTGAAAAATGCAAGAAGTTTTTTTAAAAAATGAAAAAATGCCGGGAAAAGAATATTTCACGGCACATTGGAACGGCATACCCATTATATATAGTCGGGAAGAGGTGACTCGAACACCCGACCTCTGCGTCCCGAACGCAGCGCGCTAGCCAACTGCGCCACTTCCCGAATCCACCGCATGCAAACAATGCTGCATGCGTAAACCTTAATCAAACTTAAGGGTGCCCGAAAGCACCCAAACAGTCGGGATGAGATGACTCGAACATCCGACCCCCACGTCCCTAACGTGGTGCGCTAGCCAACTGCGCCACATCCCGAATGGGCTGCAAAGATATATAAATTTTCGTCAATCCAAAAAATATTCACCCAAAATCATCCTGCATGGAATAACAGTTGCATCCATACGCGAATACCCGTCCCGCTCATATACGATGACCGCATCTCCAGAGGGAAGTACTGCAATATCTGAATAACCTGAACTGCCGGCATTTATAATAAAGGGCCGGCTCCACTCCTTTCCTCCGTCGAGGCTGCGCCTGAGCCCGAGAGCCGTCCGTTCCGTGCTGTCAGTCGCATTGACGAACAGGAGAAGCGTCGGCCCGGACGGCAAAGCATATTCCGCAACTGCCGCATTGCACCCCGGATCGGACAATGAACTGTCAGGCCCTCCCGTCCAGGAAGCGCCCCTGTCCGTTGAATAATATACATATCTGCATCCTGCTCCGTTAACCCTGCAATTGAGCATCCACAGGCTGTCAGACAGGGCTATGATTTTCGATTCGTCAGCGGGCCTTACCGGTACAGGAAGAAGTTCCCATGTCCGCCCGCTGTCGCAGCTTCTGACAACATGCATGCCCTCGTCAATATTCACAAGCGTATGCAGCAGGGTTCCGTCAGGCGAGACAGCCCCTTGTCCGGATGTGATGAACATAAAATCCCCTTCCCATTCTTCAGGAACTACCATATCGGTAATATCCTGCGGGGCCGACCACGTATTTCCGCAGTCGCGGCTCTCGATCCTGTGGAAGCGGTACACCCCGGGAGCCCTGTCCAGATCCATATAATTATAGAAGAGATGCAATGTTCCGTTTGCCGCATCCGATATCATTGAAGGGTCGGATGCGGATATGCCCTCAGGAAAATCCACAATCCTTTCCGCCGCAGTCCACGTCCGTCCTCCGTCAGTACTTCTGCGGACTACTATATTTATATCCCTGTTCCATCTCAAATCGCTGCACGAGGGGACTCTCTGGTCCACTGCGACGACAACGGTACCATCTTCTGCCACTGCCATAGAGGGTATCCTGTAGCACGCCGTACGCACTGACGTATCGTCAGGGTTTTCCGGGAAAAGGACAGTCCGGGAGATGGAGTCCCCGCCGGGAGATGAAAAAGTACGGCCCGACAAACAGGGCAAGCAAAGCAGGGCCGGAAAAATGAATACGATAAAGCGCTTCATAATTACAGGATTTTCCTCCAAAACTATGAATTTTTATTTACTTTTGCCGCATGGCAAGCTACCTGCAGGTTGAAAATATCAGCAAATCATACGGAATCAAGACCTTGTTCGAGAGAATATCTTTCAACATCAATGAAGGGGACAAAATAGCCATTGTCGGCCCCAACGGATGCGGCAAGACTTCACTTCTGAAGATAATTTCCGGCGAGGACAGTTCCGATGCCGGAGGCAGGGTCTCGTTCATGAAAAACATCCGCACAGGATTTCTGGAACAGGAACCGGTAGTCACAGCCGGAAATACGGTCATGCAGGAAGCACTAAGCCGATCTTCCGGAATAATGTCTGTGATGGATGAGGAAATGCGCGAAGAGCTGCGCCTGAATATCAGGAAATTCCTGACAAGCTTCGGCTTTACCGACACGGAAAGGAAGGTTGACGGCCTTTCAGGAGGGGAAATAAAACGGATAGCCATATCCGTACTTTTGGCCTCGTCGCCTGACTTCATGATTCTCGACGAACCTACCAACCATTTAGACCTCGGTGCGATAGAGATTCTCGAATCCTACCTGAAGCGGTCAAGGGCCACCCTGCTCATGGTAACCCACGACAGATACTTCCTTGACCGTATATGCAGCACGGTCATGGAGCTCGACAAAGGCGCACTGTACATATACAAGGGAGACTATGAGAATTTCCTGTCCAAAAGGCAGGAGAGGGTCGAAAACAGGAGGGCGGAGAACGACAGGCTGCGCAACATACTCAGGAGAGAACTCGAATGGATACGCAGCACCCCCTGCGCAAGGACAGGAAAAGCCAGATACCGTACAGACGCATTCCATGAACTCAAGGACAGGGTCTCGGCCGACATACCGGACACGAAGAGAATGGACATGTCCGCATTGGAAAAAGGCTCGAGGCTTGGAACGAAGATTTTCAATTGCAAGAGCCTCTCCTGCATCATCGGCGGCAAGACATTGCTGAAAGATTTCACCTACAATTTCCAGAGATACGAAAAAGTGGGAATAGTAGGCAACAACGGTGTCGGCAAAAGCACTTTCCTGAACCTTTTGGCCGGCATGGCAGAGCCTGCCTCAGGAATAATAGAAAGAGGGGAAACCCTCAAGACAGGGTACTACACCCAGAAAGGCATGAGAGGCGCGGACTTCGACCCGGACGAGACCGTGCTGGAAACCATCGGGGACATATCCCTTCTAAACCGGTTCCTGTTTCCCCACGACATGCTCAACACCAGGGTCGGGGTACTCAGCGGAGGAGAGTTGCGCAGGCTCTATCTGCTTAAAATACTTGTACAGTCCCCCAACCTGCTGCTGCTCGACGAACCGACGAACGACCTTGACATAATCACGCTAAGCGTACTCGAGGAATACCTCAGGGAGTTCAAGGGGACCATTATCGCAGTATCGCACGACAGGCATTTCCTCGACAGGATTACGGACCACCTCTTTATTTTCTGCGGAGACGGGCTGGTAAAGGACTTCATCGGAAACTACAGCCAATACCGCACATACATGCAGGACCTGAGAAAAGCCGGAAACGAAAACGGGGAACGGCAGGCAAAAGGCAGAAAGCCTGCGGCAGATACACGGCACGGCAATGAGGGTGACAAGCCGAAAAGGCTAAGTTACAAGGACAGGAAAGAACTGGAGTCCATCGAAAAGGCACTCGGGGAACTCAACCGCGAAAAGCTGTCTCTCGAAAGTATTCTTTCGTCAGAGGGAAGCTATGAAGATATACAGAAAGCATCAGTCAGGATAGGCGAAGTCATCAGACAGATCGGACAGCTTGAAGACAGGTGGCTGGAACTGTCTATAGACTGACAGTCGCATTTCCGCAACTGCTGGCGGCCTTGCCGCATATACTTGGGCGCCTCGGCAATCGCAAACAAGCTTGCATTGCTCTCGGCTTCTGCGTATATTTGCCTTAAAATCACAAACCACTTATTATGAAAAGACTTGTATTCATATTTATCATCATGACATTTGCGGCTACGGCCTCTTCCAGAGACATTTCCATGCCAGGCAGGTTCTTCATGGACAATCTGTCCGAAAATGCCGCCAGGAGCATGAACTCCTACGAACAGTGTACGATACCTGACAATACCGGGAAATACGCCGGGGAAAATGCAGGGCAGGAAGACACAACTGAAAACGGGAACTCGGGCAGTTCCAAGATTCTGAATCTGATAGCCTCCGCAATATTCATAGCCATCAATGCATATCTCGCCATATCCGCGTTAAGGCAGCGCAGGGAAATGCAGGGGCGCGGCATACAGTTCCGTTTCAACGGCAATATGATTATCATCATAGGAGCTGTAATCGGAGTGTTCGGGTACATTTACATCATGTTCAGAGGAGGAGGCGTCGGAATGTTGGCAGGCTTCATTCAGATAATTGTAAGCCTTGCGGCCTATATCATCATAGCCCACCGTCCGTTATCGCCGGAAGAGGCGGAAGCGGAGCAGAAAATGCGCGAAGCCGAAGGAGCCGAAATAAATGAAAAGAAAAAAGCGAAGGACTACATCAGGGAGCTTCTCGCCCTGTTAGTCAGCAGCGCAGGCGATTTCGCGGGTAAGGCAATCATTAAGACCGGCGAGACCCTGGCCGATGCTACACGCATCAAGGAAACATACCGGAACGGAACGCTCGTACAACGCGAAAGGACTTTCGACATCCCGACGCTCATAGCACCGCTGATAGGCGTAGCAATTGTTGCAGCATTGATACTGTTCGCAGTATTTATGGCCGTACAGCTGGCGGCAATTCTCATAACATTCCTACCAATCTACATGTTCATATCCAACCGAAGGAAATACAACTTCCAACAGCCCCAGCAAGACTGACAGGCAAGAGCCTCTATTATATTTTGCCGGAGCGATACAGACAGTGCCTGAATTTACGGATGTGACATTGTGACGGTATTCCTGGATTGCGGTTTCCCGCAATACATAACTGGATTTCACTGTTTCGCGCCAACTTGCGACAAAAACATTTGGACAATGCAGATGTAACAAAAATTCATCATGTCTCTAATCAAAGTGCAGCTACAAGTTTGCGGACATTCCTGTCATTTTTTGATAATAGAAGATACCGGATAAAAAAATACCGCTATATTTGTAGTGACTAAAAATGACATTTCTGTCATTTTTTGATAATAGAACGCGATATGAACATACAAAGGGATTTCTACTTGAACCAGTTAATTGCCGGTCGTGAGAATGGATTGATTAAGATTATAACAGGCATCAGGAGATGCGGCAAGTCGTATCTTCTGTTCAGGTTGTTTCATGAATGGCTCAATGCCAATGGCGTTGATGACAACCATATTATTGAGGTAGCCCTCGATGACCGCAGCAATAAGTCACTTCGCGATCCTGACGCCTTATTGAACTATGTAAAAAAACAAATCAAGGACAAGAATCTCCATTATATATTGTTGGACGAGATACAGATAGTACCTGAATTTACGGATGTCCTGAACAGCCTGCTGCACATACGCAATACGGATGTATATGTCACTGGGAGCAACTCGCATTTCCTTTCAACAGATGTGGTGACTGAATTTAGAGGGCGCGGGGACGAAATACGCCTGCACCCACTTTCATTTGCGGAATTTTGCCAAGGATTCCAAATGGAAAAGGGCAAGGCTTGGAAGGAATATTACACCTATGGAGGATTACCCCTTGTTCTCTCTCTTGATACAGAACAGAAGAAGGCTGACTATCTGACCAACCTTTACCAAAGCGTATATCTGGTGGACATCTTGGAACGGCATAAGATAAAAAACAAGTCCGAATTTGACGAACTGGTCAAAACCATGGCTTCTACCATCGGCTCCCCATGTAATCCGACCAAATTGGCCAATACTTTCAAAAGCGCGAAGAAAGTGGAAATTCATCACCACACCATCAGCAAATACCTGTCTTACTTGAGCGACGCCTTTGTGCTGGAAAGATCCGTCAGATACGACATCAAAGGAAAACGGTACATCAACACATTAGGGAAATATTACTTCTCCGACCTTGGGATCCGCAATGCCTTGCTTGGATTCCGCCAACAGGAAGAAAACCATATCATGGAGAACATCATCTACAATGAGCTTCGTATAAGAGGATATCATGTGGATATAGGCACGGTGGAGGAGCGTACTACAGACAGAAACAACAAAACGATACGCAAGCAGTATGAAGTGGACTTTGTGGCCAACCAGGGCAACAAGCGGTATTACATTCAGTCTGCATTTGCCCTGCCTGATGAGGCGAAAATAAGGCAAGAGACTGCATCACTTACACGCATTGACGATTCCTTCAAGAAAATCATCGTGGTCAAGGATGACATTATGCCCAAGAGGGATGAGAACGGCATCGTGACAATAGGCATCATGGACTTCCTGCTACGCCCAGACAGCCTGGACTATTAATATTATGCGGTATTTTGCCTTACCGGCATATACGAAAAATCCTTGAAATCCAATTATTTCAAGGATTTGCTTTGATCTGCCAAATCTTTTGGCGGTGCGGACGGGTCGCACCTAATGCTTCCACTAATTCAAAACGTCTTGCAAGTGCTTGTATGAGGAAGCAAATAAAGCTGGATACAAGGGCAACCAATGTGTTTCTGCCACAAAATACTGGGTAGGCAACTACGGTATTGTGCGTGACACAAAATGCCCAGCCGTTCTTACTGAAAACTTGTTTCAAGACAACAAGGAATATGTTGCTATCTTGATGAGCGAGGCTGGAAAGCAAGCTACGGTTGACATCCATGTGAAAGGTATCATGACTTACTTGGGAAAATGAAAGCGTTTGAATATCTGAAGAGCCTGATAAAAGCCGACACGCTCGACAGTTCCAAGAGTTTTGCACTGGTATTGTCGTGCATTGTCGGTGCTGTAATGGACTTATGTGTCTGTTTCTGCCTTATTTACGATGTTCGTTGCAACGGATATATCAAAACCGATTTGGATAGTTTGGGCATCTTTATGCTGTGCATCGGCTGTTTCATGGCTGGTGGTGGAATCAACAAGGCGTTGGCAAAAAGGAAAAAGAAACAACCAAACAGCGAAGCAGTAAATTAAGAATCCGCTCCTTGCTATCACCTCGATTTCAGAGTCTGTCAGCAAGGAGCGGATTCTGTATTGTACCACCTATATCGGTGGTATATATTATAATTTAGTCAGCAAAACCTGCCATTTACCAGTTTTCCGTGAGCCTGAGCGTATGATATATCCTTTTTCTTGAAGCGATTTCATGTGCTTTTGCACGGCAGAGCGGTTTATGCCGAGCATTTCTGCCAATTCTGAAATAGACAAAGACGGTTTCTGAATCAACAGATTTATTATTTCAACTACATTTTGGTTGTTGAAATTTACCCATCCTCCATTATACCACCATTGATTTCCAACACCTTCAGACACAACTATGTCTGTCTGCATTTCAATAACCATCAGTCGCTCCAAATAATCGACAAACGGCTTTACTTCTTCTAACGAAGCATTGGCTCCATCTGACGGTATTTTACCTACCTTGCTATCAACAGAAGATAATGCGTCCAGATATTGCGCCTTTGTTTTTGTAGGTACGACAACAAGCGGATAGTTGTGTCTTGCTAAAATGAAATTCATCATTAGTCTGGCGATTCTTCCGTTTCCGTCCTCGAATGGGTGAATCCTGATATACCGATAATGAAACATTGCGGCAAGTTCAAGTGGAGAAAGCTCATTCTTGGTTTCCTCGTTATGATACCATTCCATCAAATCAGCCATCAGCATCGGGGTTTCTTCTGGACTTGGGTATTCAAACCGTTCTCCAGATGGTGTTATAACTGAGTTCGGCCTGATCTTATAACATCCAGCATGAACGGTATATGAAGTTGTGACGCCTCCAGGCAGATTACGGTACACCTCATAATCTTCACGCAACAGTGTTTTATGTACTTGTCGAATGAAGGTCTCTGTAAGCGGATTGTCTGTAAATGCTTCTTCGAGAACCATTTTGAGTGCTATGTTATGAGCTTTCATTTCCTCCAAGTCAAACATCTTTGCTTCACCGATTACTCTTCCAAAGAGGAGCAATACTTCAGTCTGACCATAGGTCAGTGTATTGCCCTCTATGTGGTTTGAATTATAGTTGAACTCAATGGCAAATTTTCTGGCTAATTGGCTTTTAACCGCATCACGCTTTGGTTTCAATTCCAGCCATTTATTTAATATGTCAATAGTATGTTGCTTCATATTTTCTTGTTTTGGTACAAAGTTACACATTTTATATACCACTTGAAAATTTATATACCACCTTTTGCAGTGGTATATAAATCCAAACTCCAGCCCTCATAAACATAATATAGTTCCACTTTTTCTCGGTCCTTGTATGATGGGTAATGTATTCCACATTAAGGTTTAGAAATGCCCTAAGTTGTTCGTCTGACAATACATCTGGATGTCTTTCTGAAACATCATATCTATCAGGATTATAATCTGAAAAGCAAAACGCGCCTATTTGCGCAAGGTTAAACATAACATCCTTGTCTTTGTGCGCCCTCCCAAGCAATGCACGGAACGCTTTTGTCATGTGCTTGTACGATTTCTTTCTTGCAAACATATAGGCAAAACCGACCATTTTATTATAGTTTATTGTTGAAAATGGCATAGAATCAAATATGGTATGTCTGCACGGCATCGTGTAAGCAGCTTGTAATAAATCTCATAATTACATCCTTGCTTTTTCACGCAGAATGACAGTCTCCAAGTATTTCTCTACGGAGTTCTTATACTCGTCAACGGTCCACGCAGAAACTTTTTTTTGTGGTTGGGCCGCAGGATTTGAATACTGTTGTTTGTAGTAATCAGCTACTTGTTTAGCGGTAAGTTCTATATGTTCTTGGATGAGTTTCCAGTAGATTGCTTTGAACTCGTCAAGGGCCTTGTTGTTCTCCACATAATTTACGGCATAGGCTGAAAACCGTTCTTTTTCTTTCACCCAATGCTTTTCCAGATTAGGACTTCCTTTGGGTAGATGGCCCACTCTTTTGTAATAGCGAACCTTGTTTTCGGAAATGCGCAAGACAAGCACACCAGTACGGATAATAAATTTTAGTTTCACCATAATCGTTCTTTAATTGAGTTTAACTAAAGATGATGAACCCCATGAGCTGATTTTAGATGGTGAGCAGTGTGTATTTTGGCACACCAGCTTGATTAAATCTCAAAAAAGTGTACACCATCTCACTTTCAACTTAATGGATTCCGTGCCCTCATCGGACTCAACTAAAGAACCTCATTTGCAATAACTTCGATTGTAAGCAAAGAAATTCGACCTTAATGAAAAATCCACCCCGGAACTCGTGTCCGAAGTGGATTGCGGTGCGGACGGGGATCGAGCTCGCGCCAAAGGCGCAAGCGGCCGCGGGCCGTTATTATCCTCCCCGACCCTCCACTGGAGGGAGAAGGAGGTCGCGGGTTCCCGCCATACGGAATGTAAAGTATAACAAAAAAAGCCCCGAACATCTTCGAGCTTCCTTGCGGTGCGGACGGAAGATGAACCTTATAGTCAATCACTTCGCCCTCAATATCTTACAACTACAAATTCTTTAAGTCCTCCTGATGGATTTCACTGTTTCGCGCCAACTTGCGACAAAAACATTTGGACAATGCAAATGTAATAAAAATTCATCATGTCCGCTCAAAGTGCAGCCACAAGTTTACGGACATTTCTCAGACGTGCAGCAAATGATTTGTCATTTTTGACCGTCTGCATATCGTAGTCGGACTGCAATCCCATAAGAATATGTGCCGGGGTCCCCAGCGCAGCCTCGCACAAAAGTGCGAATTTGGTATTTACAGGACGTTTGCAATTTACTATATCATTCAAGACAGTATATGAGACTCCCATATCGGCAGCAAGCTGTTTCTGAGAAATGTGTCTGTACTCTATCTCATCCCTCAGCAACTCTCCAGGATGCGTCGGCTCGAACGGTTCTATATTGTTTGCTATCATCTTCGGATCTATTCCTTTAATTTCAATCATGGCTCGTATCATTTATAATGGTTGGACAATTCTATGATGCTGCATATGGTGAGTACAATCGGTTCTGAAACTTGCTCTACAGTAAATTCAATACGGTACTGATCGTTTACTCGGATTGAAGAGACACCCACCTTGTCTCCTTTCAAAACTTCGTAATGCAATGATGGCAGTAAAAACAGTTCCTCAATATTACGGGCTTGTTTCAGATAATCAATACCTCTCTTATATCTTTTTACTATGTCAGGCTGGAAGCGATGTTTTTTATCGCTTTTCCCAGTCTCATACAGTTCCCTCAAGTAGTCTTTTTCAAACGCAACAATCATCATGTATTATTTGATTACAAAGATACGGATTCTTTTA
>DVLA01000032.1 GCA_018715745.1 Candidatus Coprenecus stercoripullorum | reverse complement strand
GCCTGTTTACGCCGTTCTATACCGACAAGCCGGACGGTAAGGGAATCGGCCTGACTGTAGTACAGGAAATCCTTTCCCGCTCGGGCGTCGGATACAGGTTAGGAACAGGGGAAGACGGACTTACGCGTTTTGAAATCTTTTTCCGACAACATTCCAGTCTACCAGGTCCCACCACGCGGATATGAAATCTGCCCTGCGATTACGATAATCAATATAGTAGGCATGTTCCCATACATCCACTACAAGAAGCGGACGAAGCCCGTCACGCATCGGATTGCCGGCATTGGGAGTGGATACAATCCGCAATTCCCCGTCAGGCGTCACGGCAAGCCATACCCAGCCGGAGGCGAACAATGACACGGCCGCCTGGGTAAATTCGTCCCTGAACGAATCCGGAGATCCGAAATTCGCGTTTATGGCATCTTCAAGCACGGAAGGCACCGATGACGGTACCGGAGAAAGCCCGTTGAAGAAAAACTCATGGTTCCAGGCCTGAGCGGCGTTGTTGTAGATGCCACCGTCAGCCTTAAGTATTAATTCTTCGAGTGTCATGTCCTCGAATCCGGTCCCGGCTACCAGTCTGTTGAGATTGTCAATGTAAGTCTGGAAATGTTTTCCGTAATGGAATTCCAGTGTCTCGCCGCTCATCCGCGGAGAAAGGGCGTCGGCGGCATAGGGCAATTGTGGCAAAACGTGTTTCATAATATAAGATTTTATACGGCTACCGGGGCCTTGATAGAAGGCCATGGGTCGTAGCCGGTCAGTGTAAAATCATCGTAATCGAAATCAAACACGGAATGTACATCCGGATTGAGAGTCATTTTCGGAAGAGGCCGCGGAGTGCGGGAAAGCTGCTCTCTGACCTGGTCAAGATGGTTGAGATAAATATGCACGTCCCCGAATGTATGGACGAAGTCCCCTGGACGGTAACCGCATTCTTTAGCAACCATCATGGTAAGCAGGGCGTACGAAGCGATGTTGAAAGGCACGCCGAGGAACACATCCGCGCTGCGCTGATAAAGCTGGCAGGAAAGCACGCCGTCCGCCACATAAAACTGGAAAAGCGTATGGCATGGAGGCAGGGCCATACGATCAACTTCTGCCGGGTTCCACGCAGAAACGATATGCCGGCGGGAATCCGGATTCTCCTTGAGGGAACGGAGTACCTGGGAAAGCTGGTCGATATGCCTTCCGTCCGGAGCGGGCCAGGCCCTCCACTGATGCCCGTAGACCGGACCGAGATCCCCGTTCTCATCCGCCCATTCATCCCAGATGCTGACCTTGTGGTCATGGAGATATCTGATATTGGTGTCGCCTTTTATAAACCACAGGAGTTCGTATATTATGGAACGCAGATGGAGCTTCTTGGTCGTAAGCAGGGGAAAGCCTTCAGACAGGCTGAATCTCATCTGATACCCGAAAACCGACTTGGTCCCGGTCCCTGTACGGTCACGTTTTTCCGTACCGTGCTCCATAATATGGGAAAGCAAATCCAAATACTGTTTCATAATTACAAATATACGCAGAAACCGAGAGTAATGAAAATGAACTTGTTCAATTTTCATTACCGAGGTGCTACAGTATATGTGACGAAGTCAAATATACGCAAAAACCGAGTTGCCGCCATTCCATTGTATCGTTTTTATCGTCGTCAATAATAGAAAAAGGGAAGCCCCGTTCGCTCCAATGTCAGGACTGTAATATCCGAACATTATACTTTATCTTTGCCGTCTCCTGTCAGTTTTATCTTATGCCCAGCAAAGGGCAGCAGACTTTCCCGGACAGCGTTACCGCTTCGTAAAAACAACTGCCTACAGCAGAGCGGCGATGGCTGTGGCCGGGATGTCTAATTTAGAGAAAGCGAACATCTTTTTGCCGAGGTCTTTCAGGGAGGCTCCGATGTGCCAGTCGTCTCTATCATCGATTATCAGGAAGCGGTCGTGGCACTTCCTGTAGACGTGAATGCCTATCGGGGGATACTGGTCGTTGTGCTTCTGCAAGTCCAGTTGCAGTTGGCGGCTGACAGACTGCGTATAGATGTCGGCTTTTACACCCGCATTACGTTTGCTGAGCATCAGCAGCACTGACTCGTCCACATAGTTGTCTATCAGCAGAATGGACTGTTTGGCGGAACGTATCAGGTCCGTGGCGAATTTATAGGCGTCAAATATCTGACCGTCATAGAATACGCCTTCTACCGACGGCAGCGAGGTACGCACAAAAAAGTCTATCTTGCTGTCTATCCGGTTCAAGTGATCTTCGTGCTCCAAGAATTTGCTGTTTACCCGATTTTCCAAATTACTGAGGCGCTGGTTGACGGAATAGCCTTTCAGCAGATGGTCTTTCAGCACTTTGTTCGCCCATTGCCGGAACTGAATTCCCCTCTTGCTGTTTACCCGAAATCCTATGGAAATTATAGCATCAAGATTGTAGTATGTCAGCACTCTCTCTACATATCTTCGTCCCTCTTGCCGAACTGTTCGGAAATCCCGAACAGTTGAACTTTCATCCAGTTCTCCTTGCTCGTATATGTTTTTGATATGCTCACTGATATTGGCCTTGCTGGATTGGAACAATTCAACTATCTGTGCCTGAGTCAGCCACACGGTCTCTTCTTCCAGCCGCACTTCCAGTTTAACTTCGCTGTCCGGCTGATACAGTATGATCTCCCCTCTTTTCTCCATGACGCAAAGGTACGCAGACTTTCCCGGACAGCGTTACCACTCCCGTAAAACATCACACCCGGGACATTTATTTTCAAATAAATATTGCACACCACGATAAAACCACTAACTTTGTCACTCGGAATTTTTTGCAAAATTTCCGAGTGATTTTACACATATATGACTGTTTATAAGCAAATTGAAAGCAAAGTGCTGAAAAGCAAGGATGGAACTCTTTTCTTCATATCATCCTTCCCCGGCTACGATGAAGAGTATGTCGGTCAGGTGCTTTCCGCTCTATGCCGGCAAGAGGTCCTCGTACGGATAGCATTCGGCATATACCTCAAGCCAGTCAGAAGCC
>DVLA01000008.1 GCA_018715745.1 Candidatus Coprenecus stercoripullorum | reverse complement strand
GAAGGCCGCCGTAATAGTGACGGGCTGGCCCAAACGCGCCGGAGCGCCAGAGGGCCGCATAGTGGATGTCTTGGGGGAACCGGGCAAAAACGACACCGAGATGCATGCCATCCTCTCCGAATACGGCCTCCCCTACAGGTTCGGCGACGATGTCGAGGCTGCCGCCGAGGCCATTCCAGACAAAATAACCGAAAAGGACCTGGACGGCCGCAGGGACTTCAGGGAAATAACCACCTTTACCATAGACCCGGCAGATGCAAAAGACTTCGACGATGCCATTTCATACCGCATCCTCGGGAACGGGAACATCGAAGTCGGAGTACATATAGCGGATGTAACCTATTACGTGAAAAAGGGCGGGCTGATTGACAGTTGCGCCTACGAGAGGGGCACATCCGTCTACCTTGTGGACCGGACCGTGCCAATGCTCCCCGAGAAACTCTCCAACAGGTTGTGCTCACTGCGTCCCAATGAAGAAAAGCTCTGTTTTTCAGCTGTTTTTGAGATATCTCCCGATGCAAGAATCATAGACAGGTGGTTCGGCAGGACCGTAATAAAATCCGACCGGCGTTTCAACTACGATCAGGCCCAGCAGATTATCGAAACCGGAGAAGGCCCTCTCGCGGATGAAATACTCAGCCTCCATGCTATTGCCACACAGTTGCGCAGGCAAAGATTTGCCAACGGGGCCATCTCTTTCGAAAGGCCGGAGATGAAAGTGGAAGTGGACAGCGAAGGGAAGCCTGTAAGGGTATACGAGAAAATATCCAAAGAAGCCAACTGGCTGATAGAGGAATTCATGTTGCTGGCAAACAGGGCCGTGGCAGAGTACATCGGTAAAACCGGAAGAAAAGACAAGGCCAGGACTTTCGTGTACCGCATCCATGAAGACCCCAATGAGGAAAAAATCGATGTACTGCGCAAGTTCATACGTCTGTTCGGATACAGTTTCCCCGGAGGCGAGGAAGACGGGCGCAGGAAAAAGAAGGGCAAAGCAGGACAGAAAAGCATTCCAATAGAAGGAAAGGACATGTCCGGAAAAATCAATGACCTGCTCGGCAAAGTAAAGGGAAAGCCGGAGGAAGAAGCTGTAGTGACCATGGCATTGCGCTCAATGTCAAGGGCAAGATATTCTACTGACAACGTAGGGCATTACGGCCTGGCTTTCGCCTATTACACCCATTTCACGTCTCCCATACGGCGATACCCCGACATGATGGTACACAGGCTTTTGGCAATGTATATGGACGGGGCCGAATCCCAGGACAAGGACTACTACGAAGCATGCTGCAAGCATTCCTCGGAAAGGGAGCAGGTTGCAACGGAAGCTGAACGGGCGAGCATAAAATACAAGCTTTGCGAATACATGTCTGAAAGGGTCGGAAAAATATATCCCGGGACAGTCTCGGGAGTCACCGAATGGGGCATGTACGTGGAAACCGAGCCCGAGAAGGTGGAAGGCATGGTAGCCCTGAGAGAGATAAGGGACGATTACTATCAGTTCGATGAAGATACATATTGCATCATCGGCAAAAGCAGCGGGAAACGCTACACCATCGGGGACAAGGTCCATGTCAGGGTAGCAAGGGTGTCCCTCGAACAGAAAATCATAGATTACGAATTGGTGGAAACGGAAGATGGGAAGTAAGGCAGGCGGTATCGTATTGGCCGCGGTCTCATCGCTGACATTCGGCTTCGTACCGTTTTTCTCAGTAACCCTCATGGAGGCCGGCCTGTCCCCTTTTGAGGTGCTTGCCTACCGCTGGGGCGTGGCCACCATCGCACTGCTGGCAGTCGGCATACTTATGCGCAAGTCGTTCCGCGTGCCGAAAGGCGCATGGCTTCCGATGGTGACTGTCAGTTTCTTCTGCGCACTGACCGCCATAAGCCTGCTTATCGCCTATGAAAATATCGCCAGCGGAGTCGCCTCGACGATTCACTTCATGTACCCGCTCTTCGTGGCCGCTGTCATGATGACAGTCTTTCATGAGCCGCGTTCCATAATCAAGATCTGCGCTATCATCCTTTCCCTGGCAGGTGTGGGATTCCTGGCCGGAGGAGATATACGGCTTGAAGGCGGCAATATAGCCGCCGGTATCTTCTGGGCCGCCCTATCGGTCATCGCCTACGGCACCTATATCATCGGCGTACGCAAGTCTGCCGTCAAAGATATGCAGGCCCTTCCCCTTACGGTTTACGTAATGGGATTCGGCGCAGTGGGTTTTACCGTTCTCGGCATCATATTCGGCGGAGTCCGCATAGTCCCGCTGTCAGACGGGTTCCTTTGGGCCAATATCCTTGGCATCGCCCTGGTCGGTACGGCCGTGTCCAATATTACCCTTGTCGCCGCCATCAAGCGCATAGGACCGACACTCAGCGCCATTCTCGGCGCCCTTGAACCCATCACCGCCGTCCTTATCGGTGTATTTGCCCTCTCCGAGACATTCACCGCCCTCACTGCCACCGGCATTGTCCTGATTATCATCTCAGTCACTGCCGTAGTCCTGTCAGAGGGCCGGTAAAATATACTTGGGCGCCTCGGCAATCGCAAGCGAGCTTGCATTGCTCTCGGCTTCTGCGTATATTTGCATTACGTTTTGGATATGGATATAGTTTTTGCAACCGGGAACAGGCATAAGGTAGAGGAGGCCTCGCAGATTCTCGGGCCGGACTTCATCCTGAAGACACCGGCGGACTTGGGCATTGCCGGAGAGATTCCGGAGACATCCCCTACCATTGAGGGAAATGCGCTCCAGAAAGCCACTTATATCTGGAGAAAGACAGGGAAACCGTGTTTCGCCGACGACACAGGGCTCTTTGTGGACGCACTCGGGGGAGAACCAGGAGTAAAGTCGGCACGCTATGCCGGAGAAGGCAGGGACGCCGGAGACAATATGCGCAAACTTCTCAAGGCCATGTCTGCCGTACCCCGGTTCTCGCCTGAAGGCAAAAAGCTGAGAACTGCAAGGTTCAGGTGCGTCATAGCCTATGTATCCGATGCCGGCCACATGCTGTTTGAAGGCAGTGTGGAAGGGGAAATAGCGTTGGAGCAGTCAGGCAGTTCCGGATTCGGGTACGATCCGGTCTTTCTCCCTGAGGAATGTACGCCCCCGGGAAGAAGTTTCGCCGAACTTTCCGCAGAAGAAAAGAATGCCGTCTCACACAGGGGAAGGGCCCTGAGGAAATTTGCGGAATACATGAGGCAATGATGATTGTGCTGCACACAATGAAATACAGGGAATCATCCCTGATAATCCACGGATACACAAAAGAGTCCGGACGGGAGAGCATGGTTCTGAAAGGAGCCTCCCGCAAGGGCGGCCTGCCCCTGCTGCATCCGCTGAGCATCATAGAGTATTCCGTATCCGACAGCAAGTACGGCTCCATGAAAAATATCAGGGACTTCTCGGCCGGATACAGGCTTGATTCCATACGGGGGGACATCCGTAAAAACATTATGGCCATGTTCATAAGCGAGCTGCTGTACAGGACCGTCGTACTGCCTGAAAAGGACGAAAGGCTGTATGGTTTTATCGAGGATGCCGTCCTTAAGCTCGAGAATATTTCAGGGAACATTGCGAATTTTCATATATGGTTTACCGACAGGTATATATCCATGATAGGATTTCCTATGGAAAAAGGGTTCGAATCCTTTTTCAATCCTTTTGACGACGAACTTGCCGCACTCCTGTCCAGGGTACACGGTTCCGGTTTCGACGAGGCGATGCGGATTCCCATGACAGGCAAGTCCCGCAGCGGACTGATATCAGCAATGCTCAAATATATCGAATACCATACCGGTACAAGGGCGGAACTGCGTTCTCTCCCGGTACTCCGTTCCATAACAGAAGAACTATGTCACTGATCAACAAAATAGTGCTTGCCGCACTCAGGCCGCTTTTGGACGACTTCGACTATTCCCTGTCGCACCCTGTTGAAACCCAGGAAAAAACATTCCGCACACTGCTGTCCTCGGGAAAGGATACTTCCTTCGGGAAAGAACACGGCTTCGCTTCGATAGGGAGTTACGGCGACTTTACGGGCAAAGTGCCCGTAAGGGACTACAACGGATTCGTGCCATATATCGAAAGAATGCGCAAAGGCGAAGACAACGTGCTGTGGAATGAGAAAGTAAAATGGTTCGCAAAGTCCAGCGGCACAAGTTCCGACAGAAGCAAATACCTGCCCGTAAGCCCTTCGTCCCTTAAAGGATGCCATTTCAGGGGATTCAAGACAATGCTCGCCACCTATATCCGCAGGTATCCCGATTCGGGCATCTTCACCGGAAAGGCCCTGACGCTGGGAGGGAGCGTAAAGGCTGACGGAATGTCAGCCGGAGGGGTGCGCAACGGTGACCTCTCTGCAATACTCCTGTACAATTCACCGGGTATCGTGGAGACAGTGCGCACCCCTTCCAGGGAGACGGCGACGCTGCCGGATTTCGGAGAGAAACTTGACAGAATATGCAGGGAATGTTCGGGCAAAAACGTGACCAACTTCTCCGGCGTCCCTTCCTGGAATCTCATAATGATCGAGAAACTCATAGAATACAACAATGCCGCATATCTGACAGACATCTGGCCGAACATAGAACTGTTCATGCACGGAGGCATAAGTTTCGAGCCGTACCGGCAGAGATACAGGGAACTGATTCCGTCCGACAGGATGCACTACCTTGAAAATTACAACGCTTCGGAAGGATATTTCGCCCTGCAGGACGACCCGCAGGACAAAGCGATGGCCCTCACTCTCGACAACGGGGTTTTTTTCGAGTTCATTCCGATGCAGTCCATAGAGAGCGTACTTGCCGGTACGTCCGACGATATCGTTCCGATCGAAGGCGTCAGGCCCGGACAGACCTACGCCGTAGTCATTTCCACCAACAGCGGGCTGTGGAGATACCTTATAGGGGACTGTGTCGAATTTACTTCCACATACCCGCACAAAATCATAATTACAGGAAGGACGCAGCTTTACATAAATGCCTTCGGAGAAGAACTCATGATCCACAATGCGGAGAAAGCCCTTTCGGAAGCATGCCGCGAATGCGGGGTGCAGGTAACCGACTATACGGTAGCCCCCATATTCATGGACAGCACCCACGGCAAGGGAGCCCATCAGTGGATTATAGAATTTGCGGCCGGAAGCCCCATATACGGTAATCCTGAAATGGCCGAAAGGTTCCGCGACCTTGTCGACTCCGCATTATGCAGATGCAACTCGGACTATGATGCAAAACGCAGGTCGAGCATAACCATGGCCCCGCCGGAAATAGTCCCGGTCCCGCCGGGAACTTTCTACAGATGGATGGAGAGGCGCGGCAGGGCGGGAGGCCAGAACAAGGTGCCAAGGCTGTACAATGACAGGCGGTATGCCGACGAGATCATGGGTATGATTGTTGCTAAGGATTCGCTGAATAACTAATTTTGCAGATTATGTCAAGAAAACTACTGCTATTTGCCGCCATGCTATCGGCTGCGGTCTGCACGGACAGGTCATGGGGGCAGTCCGACCGGTTCGACACCGGAAAATATCTGGAGATACAGTCCGCAATGCTGCGGGCAATCAACGACCAGTATGTAGATACGGTCAGACTGGACGATCTGCTTGAGACCGGGATAAACGCCATGCTGGCCTCTCTCGACCCCTACACCGTATTTATCCCGGAAGAGGACGAGGAAAACCTGGACATGCTCACAACCGGCAGTTACGGAGGCGTAGGGGCAATAATACAGAAACTTCCTACAGGTGAAATCCTCATATCCGAACCGTACGAGGGCTCGGCGGCCGTCAAATGCGGCCTGCAGCCCGGTGACAGGATTATCGCCATAGACGGGAAAAGCACCGATTCGCTCTCTGTCAGCCAGAGCAGTGAAATGATGCGCGGCAGGCCGGGAACGGTCCTGAACATGGACATAGTCAAAGTCCGTACGGGTGATACTGTCTCCATAGACCTTGTCAGGGAAAGGATTCACATAAATGATGTCGTCTACTACGGAATGCTCGATGACTCCACCGGATACATACGCATAGGCGGTTTCACTCTCGACGGACACAAGGATGTAGGCAATGCGCTGGATACCCTCCGGAAAAACGGCAGGATGAAAAGGCTCGTAATGGATCTCCGGTACAATGGCGGAGGGCTGCTGAAAGAAGCCGTAGACATATTGTCTTTCTTCCTGCCCGAAGGCACGGAAGTCGTCTCCGCAAAGGGGAAGCACCGCAACTCTTCCTTCTCCCACAGGACGGCCGGGGCCCCTGTTGATACCGTCATGCCCATGCTCGTAATGGTCAATTCGTCCTCTGCCTCGTCTTCGGAAATCATAGCCGGGGCGCTTCAGGATCTCGACAGGGCCGTTATAGCCGGCAACAGGACTTACGGAAAAGGCCTCGTACAGTCCATAAGGCCGCTGGCTTACAACACATCCCTCAAACTCACTACGGCCAAGTACTATACTCCGAGCGGGAGGTGCGTACAGGCCATTGACTACACCCACCGCAATGCTGACGGCAGTGCAGGGGCAGTCCCCGATTCTCTCAAAAAGACATTCCATACGTCGAAAGGCCGCCCGGTATATGACGGTGGCGGCATTACCCCTGACATAGATATAGAGGCCCAATATTACAGCAGGCCAATAATATCCCTTATATACAGCGGCATATTGAGCGACTTCGCTATCGAGTACTATTCCGGGCACGAGTCTGTACCGTCCCCTTCCGAACTTACGCTCACCGATGAAGACTATGAAGACTTCATAAAGTTCGCCTCGGGGAAAGAATTCGATTCCCGCACGGAATCCGAAATAGAGATGGAAAACGTGCTAAAGGCATTCAGGAGAGAAGGGCTTGGGGATGACATTGAAGGAGCCGATGAAGCCATTGAGGCCCTGAAAGACAGGCTGTCCCTTTCCAAAGAAGAATTCCTGAGAGCCAACAGGGACATTATAAGGCATCTACTCGAAGACGAAATTGCGATAAAATACTATTTCCAGAGGGGAGGTACGGAAAGCGCCCTGAGATGGGACACGCAGCTGCAGGAAGCCGTGGAGAAATGGGATACTGTCAAACTGTGACGACTTCATTATCATGAAAGGACTTTTCACTATACTGCTGCTGGTTGTCTCCAACATATTCATGACATTCGCATGGTACGGCCACCTCAAGCTACAGCAGATGAAACTTATAGACAACTGGCCCCTGATTGCTGTCATTCTGTTCTCCTGGGGGATAGCCTTGGCCGAATACTCCTGCCAGGTCCCGGCCAACAGAATAGGGTTCACCGACAACGGAGGGCCGTTCAACCTTGTACAGCTCAAAGTAATACAGGAGGTCATCTCCCTTACGGTATTCTCCGTATTCACCGTTCTGCTTTTCAAGGGTGAAAGTTTCCACTGGAATCACATAGCCGCTTTCGTTTGCCTGATTCTTGCCGTATATTTCGTATTTATGAAATAATCCGCAAAAAATTTTTATCTTTGCGCCCGCAACGGTTTCCGCAAAACGGCCCGCGCGGCCGCAGGAATTAAATGGGAACCGGGTCGGAATCCCGGACAGTTCCCGCTGCTGTATTTTCCGCTTCCCATAACGGAAGCAGTTCCGCAAAACAAAGTCACTGGAAGCTGCGGCATGGCCGCCTCCGGGAAGGCATTGCGGAGCGTAACGGAATAAGTCAGAAGACCAGCCCTTGCACCATACGGATTAGCGGCCTGCGGGTAATGGGCTCGAGACGATTCCTCAAGACTGTTTGCCGTCTTAATCCGTACCGTTGGCAAACAGATGAAAAATATAACGCTTATACTGCTTTTTCTATCGACCGCAGCACTTTCAGTACTGCAGGCAGGGGATTTTTGCCATGTCCCGGACACCATTGCCGGGGATACATGCGACTCCGTCCTCTCCTATGAACTTGCAGAAGCCGTAGTAGCCGCTGACAGATGGCCGGACGAAATAATAAAGCCAAGAAGCATCGAAGGGGACAGGATAGAAAAACTCAATGTACTCTCCATAGCGGATGCGATAAGGTATTTCTCAGGAGTCCAGATTAAAGACTACGGCGGCATTGGCGGCCTGAAGACCATAAACGTACGCAGTCTTGGAAGCCAGCACACCGGTATTTTCTATGACGGGGTAGAACTCGGGAATGCCCAGAACGGCATAGTGGATCTCGGGCGGTTCTCCCTCGACAACATGGAGTCGGTAACCCTGTATAACGGACAGAAAAGCGCCACCTTGCAGACCGCCAAAGATTACGCCAGCGCCAACACCGTTTACCTGTACACCAGGAGGCCAAGATTTACCGGAGGCAAGCGCAACAACTGGAACTTCGGCCTGAAAGGCGGGTCATTCATGACAGTCAACCCCTCCGTACTCTGGGAACACAGGATATCCGACAGGGTCAGCATCTCTACCAGCGCCGAATTCCTGTATACCACCGGCAGGTACAGATTCACCTACGAGAAATACAGGACCGAAGGAGGGGAAAGGTACGGGTATGACACCACCGGGGTAAGGCAGAACGGCGACGTTCGCATGACAAGGGCCGAAGTTTCGCTTTTCGGGGACATGGACGGAGGCTACTGGAAGGCAAAAGCCTATTTCTACGATTCGGAGAGGGGTTATCCCGGGGCCGTGGTCAGGGGAGAGTTCGTACACCAGGACAGGCAGTGGGATGACAATTTCTTCCTGCAGGGTTCTTTCAAAAAAGACCTTGCACCATGGTATTCGCTGCTGGTAAATGCCAAATATTCCTACGACTACCTGCGTTATCTCTCCGACCCGCGTATCGACGTAACAACCATGTTCGTAGACAACCGTTACCGTCAGCAGGAAGCATATATCTCCGCCGCCCAGCAATTCAAGCCTTTCGGATGGTGGGACCTGTCCCTCTCGGCCGATTTCCAGTGGAATCTGCTCGACTCCGACATGAAGGATTTCGTATATCCTGTCAGATATGCATCGTATACGGCTGCCGCAACCGCTTTCCGCTTCGGGGGCTTCAGGCTCTCCGCCTCCCTGCTGTATATATACATCCATGACGTGCTCCGCTCGTACGGTGCGGACGTGGAGGACAGGCACAACCTGTCCCCTTCCGTCATGGCCTCCTGGAAGCCGTTCAAACGTACAAACCTAACCTTCAGGGCATTCTACAAGAAGTCATACCGTATGCCAACATTCAACGACCTTTACTACACATTCACCGGAATAACTAAGCTCGAACCGGAGGAAACAGTACAGTACGACTTCGGGGCCGGATGGTCCGTCGCCAGGGACGCAGGGTGGTTCAGGGGCGTGGAACTACAGGGGGACATATACTTTAATCAGATCAGCAACAAGATAATAGCAATGCCCACTTCAAACCAGTTCCGCTGGACAATGATGAACCTCGGTTACGTAGAGATACTTGGAAGCGACATATCGGCCCGTGCCGGATTCCGCTTCGGCCCCGTAGACATCGCGCTAACGGAAAGCTACACATGGCAGCAGGCCCGCGACCTGACAGACCCGTCCTCGCCATGGTACGGAGGCCAGGTCCCGTACATACCCTGGCACAGCTGTTCTACCGTCGTCAACATATCCTTCGCAGGATGGTCTCTCGACTACAGCTTCATCTACACTGGAGAAAGATACGAGTCGGTGGCAAATATTCCGGCGAACCATGCGCAGCCGTGGTACACCCACGATATTTCATTGGGCAAATCCTTTCTGTTCAGCAAATGGGAACTGCGGGCCACCGCCACGGTAAACAATATATTCAACCAACAGTACGAAGTGGTCAAATGTTACCCCATGCCGGGCACCAACTTCATGATAAAACTCAATTTCATAATATGACAAAACTTATAATGACAGCGGTCATCCTGGCCATAGCTTCCGCGGCCGTCTCCTGCAGGAAGGCGGAGCCGATCCCTCCGCCCGACAAGGAGCATGTTGCTGGTGGGGAGGCCGGTACCGTCAAAGGTTTCTTCCTCCTCAACGAAGGGAACATGGGCAGCAATAAGGCCACCCTCGACTATTTCGACTACACCGACGGCTTCTATATGAGCAACATCTATGCTGACAGAAACCCCGACGTAGCCCTTGAACTCGGGGATGTGGGCAATGACCTCGGCATATACGGAGGGAATCTGTATGCCGTAATCAACTGCTCCAATCTCGTTGAAGTCATGGATGCGCGTACCGCCCGGCACAAGGCGGAAATACAGATTCCCAACTGCCGCTACATGGCTTTCGACAAAGGCTACGCCTACATCAGCTCCTATGCCGGCCCTGTAGACATAAACCCTGAATACCGGCGCGGGATTGTAGTCAAGGTAGATACGCTCTCCTTCCAGATAGTGGACACATGTACGGTCGGATACCAGCCCGAAGAGATGGTAATAGTATCCGGGCACCTGTACGTGGCCAACTCGGGAGGATACATGGCACCGGACTACGACAGCACGGTATCTGTCATCGACCTCGACAGGTTCGAAGTCGTAAAAACCATCGAAGTAGCCCCGAATCTGCACCAGATGAAGATAGGCGGCGACGGAATGATATATGTCTCGTCCCGCGGTGATTATTACGGCTATCAGTCCGCAACCTATATCATAGACCCAGCCTCCGGCACGGTAGTCAGGGAGCTGCCCCTGCTCCAGAACAGCGACATGGCGGTATACGGGGACTCCATTTATGTCATTTCCCATTCATGGAGCAACATAACCATGGACTACCAGACAGGATACGCGGTCTTCGATACCCGTTCGCAGGTAACCGTAAACCGCAATTTCATAACCGACGGAACGGAAAAAGAGATAACCACCCCATACTGCATCGCCGTCAACCCCGATAACGGGGACGTTTTCATAACCGACGCCAAAGACCATGTAACTCCGGGCATGATTCATTGTTACGGACAGGACGGAGTGCGCAAATGGTCGGCCGTAACCGGGGACATCCCGTCGCACATAGCATTCACGACACAACGGCTATCGGATCTTTGACAATAACGTCCGGCAAAACACAACAATTCATATAAATATAAAGACATGAAACAGACTTTAAAAATCATCTTCGCGGCCGCATCGGCCGCAATCCTGGCCGCATCATGCCAGAAAGACAACAATCCTGAGACCAGCGCAGTCCTCGGTTTCGAAGGAGGATACTGGGACGCCCTGATAGACAGCCAGCAATACGGAGGCCCGCTGCTATACGGAGATTACGATGAGGCCAACTTCACGTACCTCGGGACGGACTACGGATGGTACGACATGGGAAATACGGAACTTGCCTCGGAACTTTGCGAAAGCAACGGTTCGAAGGTATACTGGAACGGCGGACATGCCATATCAGACTACACGGGACAGGAACCTACTACGGATTACACCCTGCAGCTGGCCATACCCCTTGAAAGCGGCCACGACGGTTCCAAAAACTTCTGCGTACATAACGGCTATATAAGCGACTTCACGCCGGTAACAGGATACTTCTACTTCAAAGACGGAACAGGCCGCACCATTGAAAGCATGTACGTAACCAACACTTCCTACTATCTTGGGACAGTAGAGCCCATAGCCTCATCCGACGACTGGACGAAAATCACGGCTACAGGCTATGATGCAGAAGGGAACCCTACCGGTACGAGCGAATTCTATCTTACCGAAAACGGAGAGAGCATAAACGGATGGACAAGATGGGATCTTGCCGGACTCGGTACTCCCGTCAGGGTCGAGTTTACGATAAGTTCCTCCATCGTAAATGAATACGGCATGGCTGCCCCTGCATACTTCGCATACGACGATGTCACGGTAAAATTGTAGCCATACCAGATGAAAAGAATACTTTCTGCATTTTTATTCGTTTTAACCGTTGCCGGTTGCAGGGAAGACATAAATTCCCTGCCACCGGTAATAATACTTGAAAAACAGTCGTACGATGTCCCGGCAGGTACTCCCGTCACTATCTCCCCCGAATACGAGAACTGTACGCAAAACACTGTCTACATGTGGACTTGCAACGGACAGACAGTCTCTACGGAACCGTCCCTGACCTTTTCCAGCGATGCGGCCGGCATATTCTATTTCCTGCTGACAGTGGACAACGGGGCGGGAGAAGACAAGGCGGAAGTACAGGTAAATGTACTCGGACAGACCCCGCCGCGCATTTCTTTTCCGGAAGCTGCGGGAGGGTTCACGGTCCTGCTGGACTCGGAGCTGATACTGGCTCCGGAAACAACATCATCACTGCCGGTCACATATTCATGGAGCATAGACGGACAGGAAGTATCTACGGAAGCAACCCTTGCATTCCCTACTTCCGAGACGGGAGAATTTGAAGTCGTCTTCCGTGCCGAAAACAGAGACGGGGCCGATTTCATAAAGTTCGGCGTCAAGGTAGCCGACCCTTCCGACGCATTCTCCTGGACATTCGCATCCGACAGTATCAGCCTGAGCTCCGGAAGAAGCGCCTTAATAACGCCGACAGACATAACCTATCCTTTCGATGCGGTCTATACATGGAGCATAGACGGAATGCAGGTACAAAGTTCCGAATCCCCGGGCTTTGTATTCGACCTTGCCGGAACAGGGGAATATGCCGTAAGGGTAACCATGACCAACTCCTACACCGAAGCATCGCACGATATTGCCGTCAGGGTATATCCTCCGGAAGGTACTTTCAGAAGGCCTGCAGGGCCTGAAAGCAGTCCGCTCATAAGCGTTATTTTCGAATATACCCCGGCCCCCGGGCAGTTCATCAACGAGAACTGCACCGCCGCCACGCCTGAAGAAGCATGCGACTACGCCATGAAACGCCTTTCGGGCGGAGAATTCGTGTCGCTCGGAGCATTCGGCGGATATATAACCGCAGGGTTCGACCACAGCGTCGAAAGCGGGGGAAATGGCATACCGGACCTGCAGATTACCGGGAACGCGCACAGTTCCTCATCCGAGCCCGGTATCATCTGGGTCAGCCAGGACGTAAACAACAACGGAATACCGGATGATATCTGGTACGAGTTGCGTGGTTCTGAATACGGCAAGCCTGAAACATGGCAGGACTATGCCGTTACCTATTACCGTCCGGAAGGCCCGGGTATGAGCGTGGACTGGACCGACAACCGCGGCGGAAGCGGCACGGTAGATTATCTTCCCGCCTACCATGACCAGGACTGCTATTATCCGGCATGGATAGACAGGGACAGCTATACACTTAGAGGTACACGGCTGCAAAGCCGGCTGGCCGACGAGAGCGGCAACGGCTCGTTATGGGTAGGGCATCCTTTCGACTGGGGCTATGCAGACAACTGGAGCGCCACCGACCCGGACATTGACAAGTTCAGCATATCCAATGCCGTATGCTGGGACGGCACCCCTGCGGAACTGGAGTATATAGACTTCGTAAAAATACAATGCGGCGTTCAGGCCAAGGGCGGATGGACGGGAGAACAGTCCACAGAGATAACCCTCATCCGTGACCTGCACCTGTAACAGGTTACCTGAAAACGATTTCTACAATATAGTCCGGGACGTCCCGCGGCATGTCCTCCGGCAATGTAATGAAGATCCCTTCTTCATATTGCCTGAAAGAAAGCGCGTTGTCTGAACGGAACGGCTTTACGGAGGCAACCTTGCGGCCTCCGCGGTACGGTACGCATATTATGCCGTCGCTTACATGCCTGAAAACCTCGTCGGGGAATACATGCAGCCACATCCTGTCATCCTTATGGGTAGTCACTCCCCACTGCTGGGGTTTGACCAGAGTACTGCGGGTACCGTACACCGTCTCCCCGTTCACAGCCATCCACTCCCCTATCCGTGCAAGGCGCTCGAGGGCAGCGGCTGGGATATTGCCGTCGGGTTGCGGGCCTACATTCAGCAGAAGGTTGGCATCCCTGCCTGCCGTAGATACAAGATAGCGGATAAGTTCATCCGCACTCTTATAATCCTGATCAGCCATGCAGTAGCCCCACGAGCCGTTCATGGTCTGGCAGGTCTCCAAGGGAAGGTCGGCACTCACGCCGCCCGAATGCCAACCGGCGGTATTCTCCCCCGGTATGTCCCGCTCGAATATCTGTATATCCTCTCCCGGATAAGGCGTTATATGGTGGTTGTTCCCTATGAGACAGGACGGCTGTATGCTGTGGATAAGCGGATAAATCTCATCGTAACGCCAGTCGTAAGGCTGTTCTCCATCCTCATGGTCCCAGTTGCCGTCAAACCAGATGCAGCCTATCTCGCCGTAATTCGTAAGCAGTTCCTTCAGCTGGCATTTCATAAACCCGAAATATGTCTCCGGACTGCCTGTAACGGTCCGACCGGTCCCGCGCCCGGTCCGACCGCGCGGTGCGTCATCCCGGCCCCAGTCGATAAGGGAATAGTAAAAATGCAGGGCTATCCCCTGCCGCCTGCATTCCGATGCAAGTTCGGCGAGAATGTCGCGCTTGAAAGGAGTCGCATCCACTATGTCATATCCGGTACAACTGCTGTCGAACATGGAAAACCCGTCGTGGTGCCTGGCGGTGATGCAAATATACTTCGCACCCGAGGCCTTGACGGCGCTGACCCATTCCGCCGCGTCGAATGCGGCCGGATAGAAGCCGCCGGCCATCTTGCTATATTCCTCATGCGTGAGCCCGTTGTAAGTCAAGGCCCACTCTCCCTGGCCGTACATGGAATAGATACCCCAGTGGATGAATATCCCGAACCTGTTGTCCCTGAATCTCCGCTGGGCCTCCCTTATTTCCGGAGAAGGCCCGTACCCTTTTTGCGCATACAGGGAGACGGCTGTCAGAAACGGCAGCACAAGCAGGAAAACCGAAAACCGGAGACGGATGCTACTCATAACCCTGGGCGTGAATACCTATTTCAGCCCCTTCCGGGGTAACCAGCACTTCCCCTGCCTCCGGCCTGGCAAGATGCCCGATAATATCCCAGTTCTGGAAATCCCTGCGCAGAATCTCGTGAAATGCTATCGGCACTACATACAACAGGCGGTAATCGTCCCCTCCGTTGACGACGGCGGTTATCGGGTCGATATTCAGTTCCCTCGCCGTCTCCATCGTCTTTGATGCTATGGGCAGCCTCTCTATATAGACCTTTACACCCAGCCCCGTATCCGCGGAAATCCTTTTTACCGCCTCTCCAAGCCCGTGTGTCATGAAATACCCGCGCGAAGGTATAATACCGGCCTTTTCGAATTCAGAGGGAATCCCGGGAGCCAGTTCCGGGCTAAGATACTCCCCTACTACATATCTGTATCCGGACAGGTCGGGCTGCTTGGGCGCAACCGTACCTTTTGACCCGGAAAAGGCGGCCTTTTCCCTTTCCAGTACATGAAAGCCCATATATGCCGCGCCGAGATCCCCGCTGAGCACTATCAGGTCCTTGCTTTTTGGCTCCGGCATGGATGAGGACAGGCGCCTGTCCCTCTCCCCGTAAGCCGACAGGCCGACTACCAGCCCGCTCGCGGAAGGTATCAGATCCAGTGAAACCGATGAAGCCGAATGTTCCCTGACAACCGAAAGAATCCCTTCCCACAGGTCGCGTACATCCTCATAGGAAAAACGGTTTGAGAAACCGAGTACCGCATTGAGGGCCTTAAGGCCGGACATCCTGGCGTAAAGTTCGCCCGTAACATTCATGGCCAGCTTTCTGCCGAGATGCTTCAGGGGATTGTAAACAAGATCAAAATCTACTCTTTCGAGGAAGATTCTGTTTACTGACACAAAATCGCCGCCGCCTGAGAAAACGGCACCGGCGTCGTTGCGGTAGCCGCTGTTTTCGAAAAGTTTTCTTAATATCACGTTTTTACCTACAGATGATATCTCCGTCGCCATACACATACAGTTTATGAACAAAAATAAGAAATTATCCAGTATCTTTGCACACCCATGGACGAGAAAGACGATATTTTAAAAAGCATAAACGACAGCGAATACAGGCACGGCTTTGAAACTGACCTGGAGCAGGAAACTATTCCGAAGGGGCTTAACGAGGATGTCATCAGGCTGATTTCCCGGAAAAAAGAAGAGCCGCAGTGGCTTCTCGACTTCAGGCTCAAGGCATACCGCAAATGGACCGGTATGAAAATGCCGCACTGGGCGCATCTGGATATACCGGAAATAGATTTCCAGGACATAATATATTTTGCGGCGCCCAAGAAGGGATCGGACAAGAAGGAAATAGATCCCGAACTGATGAAGACTTTCGACAGGCTCGGCATTCCCCTGCATGAAAGGAACGTCCTTGCGGGAGTCGCCGTAGACGCCGTATTCGATTCCGTCTCCGTCAAGACCACTTTCCGGGAATCCCTGGCTGAGAAAGGCATAATTTTCTGCTCCTTTTCCGAAGCGGTAAGGGACTACCCCGACCTGGTACGCAAGTACCTGGCATCCGTCGTACCCGTAGGCGACAATTTCTTCTCCGCCCTCAACTCGGCCGTATTCTCTGACGGTTCGTTCTGCTACATCCCGAAAGGGGTACGCTGCCCAATGGAGCTGTCCAGCTATTTCCGCATCAACGCCAAGGGGACAGGGCAGTTCGAAAGGACGCTGATTGTGGCGGACGAAGGCTCGTACGTAAGCTACCTTGAAGGCTGCACCGCCCCGATGAGAGATGAAAACCAACTTCATGCGGCAGTAGTGGAAATAGTGGTCCTGGACGATGCCGAAGTAAAATACTCTACTGTCCAGAACTGGTATCCGGGAGACTCGCAGGGCAGGGGCGGGATATTCAATTTCGTCACCAAGCGCGGAATCTGCAAGGGGCAGGGAAGCCGCCTTTTCTGGACACAGGTGGAAACCGGCTCAGCCATCACATGGAAATATCCGAGCACCATATTGAAAGGGGACAACTCCGTTTCCGAGTTCTATTCCGTGGCCGTCACAAACAATTTCCAGCAGGCCGATACCGGCACGAAAATGATACACATAGGGAAAAACACCCGCAGCCGTATCGTAAGCAAGGGCATATCCGCAGGAAAAAGCCAGAACAGCTACAGAGGCCTCGTCAAGATACTGCCAGGCGCGGACAATGCCAGGAATTTCTCCCAATGCGACTCCCTGCTGATAGGGGACAGGTGCGGCGCCCACACATTCCCGGTCATAGAAAACGGCAATGCAACCGCCGTTACCGAGCATGAGGCCACCACCTCCAAGATAAGCGAAGACCAGCTTTTCTACTGCCGTCAGAGGGGCATTCCGGAAGAAACCGCCACTGGACTGATAATAAACGGATATACTAAAGAAGTTATCAACAAGCTGCCGATGGAATTCGCCGTAGAGGCCCAGAAATTGCTTCAGGTATCACTTGAAGGCAGCGTAGGTTAAAATCGTACACAGATGACATTGTTACAAATCAAAGGCCTGCACGCATCCATAGGCGACAGGGAAATACTCAAGGGCATCGATCTTGAAATAAACGAAGGGGAAGTACATGCCATAATGGGGCCGAACGGCTCAGGCAAGTCCACACTGTCTGCAGTACTCGCCGGCAGGGATACATTTTCAGTCACATCGGGAGAAGTGATATACAGAGGCATGGACCTTCTGAAAATGACCCCGGAAGAACGCTCCCACGAAGGGATTTTCCTGAGTTTCCAGTATCCTATCGAGATTCCTGGCGTGAGCAATGTGAACTTTATGAGAACCGCCGTAAACGAACACCGCGCCCATAAAGGGCTCGCACCGCTGAACGCGGCTGAATTCCTCAAACTCATGCGCGAAAAAATGGAAATAGTGAAAATGGACCCCTCGTTCTCTTCAAGGGGCGTGAACGTGGGTTTCTCGGGCGGGGAAAAGAAGCGCAACGAAATATTCCAGATGGCCATGCTTGAGCCGAAACTGTCCATCCTTGACGAGACTGACAGCGGGCTGGACGTGGACGCGCTGAGAATCGTCGCGTCAGGGGTGAACAAACTGAAACGGAGCGACAACGCCACCATAGTGATTACGCATTACCAGAGACTGCTGGACTATATCGTGCCAGACATAGTGCATATACTGTACAACGGGCGCATCATCAAGACTGCCGGCAAAGAACTCGCGCTCGAAGTGGAAAACAGGGGTTACGATTGGCTTATAAAGGGACAAGATGACTGAAAACAATTACATCTACGCTCCGGACACTGCCGTTTCAGACGGTTTCAGGTGCAGGGTGCCGATGAAAGGCACAAGGCAGGTGTTCGTCATAAACGGAGGAGTGCAGGGCACAGGGAAAAGGCTCTCGATATCTGTTCCGGACAACGGGAAACTGGATGAGACCCTCCAGATAATCAGTGTCCGCACCCCCGAACAGGCCGGGCGCATCGCTTTCGGCAACAGCATACATTTCGGGAAAAACAGCAGCGGGGCCCTGATTCTGTGTTCCCACACCTTTTCGGAAGACCCGTTCGTTACGGAGGAGACTTCGGAAATAAGCCTCGGGGAAGGGGCCTCGGCCAGCATTGTGCTCATGCAGAACGAGCATAACAGGGCGGCCCACAATACGGAGTTCAACATAAGCCTCGGGGAAGGGGCCACCCTGAACATGGTATTCATGATACTGCACGGAGGCAGCATCGGGAACAATATCAATATTGCCCTGAACGGAAGGCATGCCGGGTGCGATATCAGCGGCCTCTACCTTGTGGACGGCAGCCAGAAGGTGGACAACCGGGTCATGCTCCTGCACAATGTCCCGGAATGCAAAAGCACCCAACTCTTCAAGGGCATAATAGACGACAGCGGGAAAGCTGTTTTCAAAGGTCTGATAAAGGTTCTCAGGGATGCACAGAAGACGGAAGCATATCAGGAAAACCACCATCTCATACTTACGGACGAGGCAAAGGGCCTTTCAGAACCGCAACTGGAAATCTATGCAGACGATGTCAGGTGTTCCCACGGGGCAACAAACGGAAGGCTGGACAGCGATGCCCTGTTCTACATGCGCTCAAGGGGCATTCCGGAGAAAGAGGCCGGGCTTCTGCAACAGCTGGCCTTCACCTCCGGCGTCCTGGAAAAAATCCATGCCCCGGAATTGAGGGAAAGGATGGCCGCAATGGTAGAGCAACGCCTTAGGGGCGAGTTTACCGACTGCAAGGGATGCAGCAGGAACTGTTGTTAGAAAATCGTTAATAACTCTATCGGTATTAATAATAACTTGCGACCCGATTACGGCCGGCAAAAGTCTGGCTTTTATCATCTAAATACGTATAAACTACATTATTGCTGATATGAACTATACTTACGACGAAGCGCTCGAAGCCAGCAGGGAGTATTTCAACGGAGATGAATTGGCGGCATCCGTATGGATTAACAAATATGCCATGAAAGACTCTTTCGGCAACCTTTACGAAAAGTCCCCCGACCAGATGCACTGGCGTCTTGCCAACGAATTTGCAAGAATAGAGTCCAAATACGCGAACCCCATGTCGGCCGAAGAAATATACGAACTTCTGCGCGGCTTCAAATACATCATCCCGCAGGGGGGGCCCATGTCCGGCATCGGCAACAATTATCAGATAGCGTCCCTTTCCAACTGCTTCGTCATAGGAAACAGGCATCCGGCCGACTCGTACGGCGGCATTATGAAAATAGACGAGGAACAGGTCCAGCTCATGAAGCGCAGGGGCGGGGTCGGCCATGATCTCTCCCACATAAGGCCGACAGGCAGCCCGGTCCTCAACAGCGCCCTGACCTCTACAGGCGTGGTGCCGTTCATGGAACGCTATTCCAACTCCACAAGGGAAGTCGCCCAGGACGGCAGGCGCGGGGCCCTGATGCTTACGATTTCGATAAAGCATCCCGACGCCGAGAACTTCATCGATGCCAAAATGGAAAAGGGCAAAGTGACAGGGGCCAACGTCTCCGTGAAAATAGACGACGAATTCATGAGATGCGCCCTTGGCGGAAGGCCTTATACCCAGAAATACCCGATTGATTCCAATACTCCGAAGATAAAAAAGGAGATAGACGCATCCGCACTGTGGAAAAAAATAATACATAACGCATGGAAGTCGGCGGAGCCCGGCGTGCTGTTCTGGGATACCGTCATAAGGGAGTCCATTCCCGACTGCTATGCCGATCTGGGCTACAAGACGGTCAGCACGAACCCGTGCGGGGAGATACCGCTCTGCCCCTACGACTCGTGCCGCCTTATCGCCATAAACCTGTATTCCTATGTAAACAATCCTTTTACAAAGGAGGCGGCTTTCGACTTCGATCTCTTCAAGTCCCATGTAGCAAAGGGCATGAGACTGATGGACGACCTGATAGACCTGGAAATGGAAAAGATAGACGCCATTCTCGAAAAAGTCAAATCCGACCCCGAGGACGATGATGTCAAACGCACGGAGATCGAGCTTTGGGAAAAAATAAAGGACAAGACGCTCGGCGGAAGAAGGACCGGGCTCGGGATAACGGCCGAAGGGGACATGCTGGCGGCACTCGGCCTCACTTACGGCACGGAAGAATCCATAGACTTTGCCGTACGGGTACAGAAGACTCTTGCCATAGAAGCCTACAGGTCTTCGGTTACAATGGCCGAAGAAAGGGGGGCCTTCCCTATTTTCGATTCGGGCAGGGAAATGAACAATCCGATGATAGGCCGTATCCGCAAGGAGGACGAGGACCTGTATGACAGGATGGTACGCTACGGGCGCAGAAACATATCCATGCTTACGATAGCCCCTACCGGTACGACATCCCTCATGACCCAGACCACATCCGGTATAGAGCCGGTGTTCCTCCCCTTCTATAAAAGGCGCAGGAAAGTCAATCCCAATGATCTTAATGCAGTCGTAGCATTCAAGGACGAGAACGGGGACTGTTTCGAAGAATACTACGTATTCCACCATCACTTCCTTACATGGTGCAGCGTAAACGGATATGACAGTGAGGAAGTAAAGAAGATGGACGAGGAGCAGCTTCAGGAATTGGTAAGGAAATCCCCGTACAATAAAGCGACCTCCAACGACATAGACTGGGTCGCCAAAGTCAGGATGCAGGGCAGGATGCAGAAATGGGTAGACCACTCGATAAGCGTAACCGTCAACCTCCCGGCCGACATAAAGGAGGAAATGGTATCCGAAGTCTACCGCACAGCCTGGGAATCCGGGTGCAAAGGCGTAACCGTATACAGGGACGGCTCCCGGACAGGGGTCCTGGTCTCCGCAAATGACGGAAAACCGGCAATAAGGCCGAAAAAGCGCCCGAAATCACTGGAAGCGGATGTGATAAGGTTCAAGAACGGGAACGAGCAGTGGATAGCTTTTGTAGGGAAACAGAACAACAGGCCTTACGAGATCTTTACCGGTATGATAGATGACTCCAGGGGACTGCCGAATGCCATCACAAGCGGATGGATAGTGAAAGAAACCGACGATGAGGGAAAAAGCAGGTACGATTTCCATTACAAGGACCATTACGGCTATACCGGCGTCCTGGGCGGCATCTCCCACATGTTCTGTCAGGAATTCTGGAATTATGCCAAACTCATATCAGGTGTCATCCGCAACGGAATGCCCATAGTGGATATTCTCAACCTTGTCAGAGGGTTGAACCTCAACGATGAAAATATCAATACCTGGAAAAACGGTGTTGAGCGTGCCCTGAAACAATATATTCCGAACGGCACGAAAGACGAGTCCGGCCAGAAATGCGAAAGATGCGGCTCGACCAATCTAATATATCAGGAAGGCTGCCTGATATGCCAGGACTGCGGACACGGGAAATGCGGTTAGGCCATGAATATCGTATTATATCCCAATGCGAAAATAAATATCGGCCTGAGGGTGATAGCGCGCAGAAGCGACGGCTATCACGATATCGAGACCCTTTTCTATCCGTTGGAAACATATAAGGATATCCTGGAAATCGTAGAAGAGGACTCAGTATCAATCAGCTTCTTCGGACTGCCTTACAGGCTGCCCGACGACAATCCGGAGAATGACCTGTGCATGAAAGCCTACAGGCTGCTGTGCCGTGATTTCGACCTGCCTCCTGTAGGAATATACCTGCACAAGGGTATTCCGGCCGGTTCCGGCCTCGGCGGAGGATCGTCTGACGCTGCGTTTACGCTCAAGGGCCTCAACATGCTTTTCGGGCTTAAACTCCCGGACGATGCCCTTGCATCCTACGCGGCACAGCTCGGGAGCGATTGCGCATTCTTCATATACAACAGGCCCATGTTCGCTACGGGGCGCGGGGAAAAGCTTTCCCCGTTCGCTTCCGGAAGCATAGACGCACTCTCCGACAGCAGCCGGTACGCCATACGCGTGCATACCCCTGAAATACGCATATCCACCAGAGAGGCTTATTCGGAAATCACGCCGGATGCCGGCGGCAGGGGACTGGACAAAATGCTGTCCCTACCTATCGGGCAATGGAAAGAGCATATAACAAACGATTTCGAGACGCCCGTATTCAAAAGGCATCCCGAAATCGCGGAAATCAAAAACTCGCTTTACGGTGAGGGCGCCGTCTACGCCTCAATGAGCGGAAGCGGCTCAGCCCTTTATGGCATCTTTGAGGTTTGAAGCCTTGAAATGCCTGTGGATATTTTTAAGCCTGAGCGATATCCACACCATCAATACTCCTAAGGCCACGAAAGCCACACCCGTCAGGGCGACTACGGCAGCAACCCCGATACTGAATGGCTTGAGCAGTATTACCACTGACAGGACAAGAAGGAGAATACCGCCGGCAAACGTCCAGCCTGCGCCCGGGACCTTGAAAGTCATAAGGTCACTTGCAAAGCCGACTGTCATGAAACCGTGGTAAAGCATCCACACGCCGAGAAATACCGGCAGTATGGTCAATTCCACTACAGGATAGCAGCAGAGCAGGATACCGAGCAGCAGGTCAAGAATGCCGCCGACAATCGTATATCCCCGCATCATAAAATAATTTCTGCTCATAAGGGCTACAGCAAGTTCCGCGACACCGGTAACAAGCATAAGCACTCCGAAAAGCAGACTGAGGGTAACGTAACTCTCAAGAGGGTAACTGAATACCATAATGCCGGCTACCATGGAGAAAAGTCCGGCTATCATAATAAGCCACCAATGCCTTACCGTATTGCCGGCTTTCTCGAGCAAAAGATCAAGATGATTTTCCATAATCAATACTCCTTTTTTATTTTATCGGTTTTGAAGTACTGACTGCAATATTCATGCTACATCAGCCCACAAGCCATACCATGACATGGTTCTCGAATATCTCATAATTAAGGACGAACTCCTCCTTCTCCCCGTCCTTATGTATGAATGCAGCTTCGATCTCCCCTTCATCGCGAAGTGTAAACTTCTCAAGTGCAATCTGTTCTGCAAAATCAACCCCGTTTCTGGACATTCTTTTGAATATCGCTTCCTTGGCGCACCAGTAAATGGCGAGCTGAAGATTATGGTTCCTTTCCGAAAGATCGTCAATTTCTTCCTCTGACAGGGCTTTCTTCTCGACTGCCGAAAAGTCACGGTCGAGGCTTTCTATATCTATGCCCACATCCTTTTCCGGATGCGTTATGATTGCAACAAAACGCTTGCAGTGAGATATGCTTATCTCTACAGCACTGTTCTGCAGATACGGCTTTCCGTTATCATGGTGGCCCAGATACAGCTTTTCGGGAAACATTTCATTGATAAGGGCGCGGACGGCCAGGCGCTCCTTTCTCCTTTCCGGGCTTTTGATTATCTGAAGCTCTTCGAGTTCGTCATTGGGGATGGTACCGCATATACGCCGCAAACCGTCTTCGTCTTCAGTTATATCCCACAAACAGATTTCCGCACCGTTGTCAAGCCTTTCTCGTCTATATAGTCCCATTTCGGATTTAAAAATACTTGTACAAAGAAAAAGAGTTATTTTTTAACAGCCAAATATTTCTCTATCATGAAAGCCGGATGGTAAGACAGCTTGGCCTTGCGCAGCCCTTCGTCTCCGGCATCATCCTCCCGGTTGACATAAATGCAGTCTCCCGCCTCGTGTTCTATAAAGCTGCGGTTAATCATGGGATATGCCCCCTTCACTTCGGAAAAGACCTTTTCTACATGGACAATAAAAGTATCGCTGTTAAGGCGTTCGCCGACAGTATAGGCCACAGTGTCCCCGCCTGCCCGCAGGATGCCCCCGGTAAGACGGAGCTGCCTGAAATCGGACAGGGCCCTGCGCACTGCACAGCTCTCCTGGCTCATTGAAAGGTTCTGGGCACAGCCGTTTTTCCTGCACCATACCTCATTCATCCGCATGCACTCCCCTATCAGCTCCCCGCAATCGGGACTGTCATAATGCACGGGCACGTATTCCCATCCGGGAAGTTCCATGAAACGCGCGATAAAGTTGCGCTTTGCCTGATATTTTCTGCCTGAAAGCGATACCAGGTCTTCCCTACGGTAGACATAATCATAGCTGTTCCGTACGGGAACGAACTCGAATTTCCCCGGGAAAAGCCCGTCTACTATATGCATGGTACGGTCTGTCAGCGACATGAGCGAAAACTTCCGCCCGAGGGAAGAAGCATCCTCCATCATTGCTTCTATAGCCGCCTTGACATCTCCGCTGCCGGCAGGGAAAAGATAGCCGGCTTCGCTTCCGGAGCCGGAACGCACTATCAGGAAATCGCCGAATCGGGCGATTTTAGAAGAATATACCGCACTCCAGATATACAGGGAAGTAAAGCAATATTCGGTACCCTGGAAGTCGGAAATGGCCAGCAGAGAATCCGCCCACTCCTTGTCCGACAACTCTATATCTTTGAATTTAAGCGAATTATTTTCCATACAACCAATCAGAGAGCAACCCGATTATTTCATCCCGGGTCTCTTCGGGGAAAGTAAGGATTCTGGTACGGTGGCTTCCTCCCGGTTCGATATAGAACCGTATGTTGTCCTTGTGGGGATCGTCCGGCATAACTGCTGACCACGGGTCAAACTGGCCGTAGATAAAGAGTATCCTGGCATCCGTAGACTCAAGGAATCCGCATGTCCTGCGATAGATGGTATCATCGAACTCGAAATCCCATTCCGACGGCATGAAAAGCGTCTTGAAATAACCGTCGGTGCTGTCAATGCTGATATGTTCCGAACAATCGGCAAACTGCCCGAGATCATAGCCGTAATATCCGAGCTCTTTGGCCGCCTGTATGAAGAAAGGCGATGTAGGGCCCCAGGATACGAAATATTCCGGAGAGCAGACCTTTACCATATAATCGAATACCTCCCTGTCAGTTGCATCTGCAGAAGGTATCCCGTCTGCTGGATAGCCCCACTGCCAGAAAGCGAACGAAAATTCGAGCGTCCAGTAATCGTATATCTGCCCTATCGGGAGATTGAACTCATATCCTTCCGCCCTTGCCAGAGAGTCCAGCATCGGAAGGACAGCGTCTTTCCTTTCAAAAAGGCCGGACTGGAAATCCCTTACGGCTTTCCTCTGCTCAGGAGTGCCCGCATAGTTCTCTATGAAAGGTTCATGCCTTCCATCCCTCAGCGCCTTGCACAAAGGTCCGACATAAGGTACGGTGATGTCCACATCCTGAGGATAGTATACCCTGTACATCAAGGACGTCTGCCCTCCCTTGCTGATGCCCGTGGCAATCCATTTGCCGGTATAGATTTCCTTGAGCGCTTCGACAACCGCATGGTGGTCGGCAGCCGCATTTTCAGTGGTAAGGTAATTCCAGTCCACGTCATTCGGGTCCGCACCCGGATAAGGCGTGGACTCCATAAAATAGCGGTGCTCGATAACGATGTTGTTGGTGTTGAATATTCCGGATATTTCATCCCGGTATCCTGCCCTGGCCGCATACTGCGCCCCGTATCCTTCAGTCACTACGACAGTCGCACTGTCAGGATGTACATTGCATACGAAAACCCTTTGCCTGAACGTCCCTGCAGAAGGATTCCCGTGGTCGACGGGCTGCTCGAAAAGCACGAGATATTTCTCGCCGAATGCCGTGCTTTCCATCTCCTTGACATCCACAACGGATGGCAGGGAAGCAAGTCTGTCCGCAAGTGTCTGTGCATGGCAGTGCATGAAGAGTCCTGCAAAAAATACGGCTGCCAGCGCAAATATTATTCTTTTCATATTTCCCACGTTTTTAAAACAGGCAACGAAAGTAGTAAAAAATAGTTACTTTTGCGAACGGAAGCGAAAATTTCTTAATGATGGAAAATTTTGTAGAAGAACTCAGATGGAGAGGCATGATACAGGATATCATGCCAGGCACGGAAGAATTCATGGCAAAGGAAAGCTGCGCTGCATACGTGGGAATAGACCCTACAGCCGATTCCCTGCACATAGGGCATCTGGTAAGCGTAATGATGCTGCGGCATCTGCAGAAATGCGGACACAGGCCCATAGCCCTTCTCGGAGGAGCTACCGGCATGATAGGCGACCCTTCCATGAAATCCCAGGAAAGAAACCTTTTGGACGAAGATACCCTGAAGCACAACCAGGAAGCCATAAAGGCCCAGCTTGAGAAATTCCTCGATTTCGACAGCAGGACCGCCAACCACGCCATTCTGGTAAACAACTATGACTGGCTGAAAGACTATCGCTTTCTCGACTTTGCACGGGACATAGGCAAGCACATAACAGTAAACTACATGATGGCCAAGGACTCGGTAAAGAAAAGGCTTAACGGAGAAGGCCGTGAAGGGATGTCATTTACCGAATTCACCTATCAGCTCCTGCAGGGCTATGACTTCATGTTCCTCTACGGACATTACGGCTGCCGCCTGCAGATGGGAGGAAGCGACCAGTGGGGCAACATAACGACAGGAACTGAGCTTATCCGCCGCAAACTGGGCGGTGAGGCATACGCACTTACATGGCCTCTGATAACCAAGGCCGACGGTGGCAAGTTCGGTAAGACCGAAAAAGGCAATATATGGCTGTCCCCGGAACTTACGTCCCCTTACGCATTCTATCAGTTCTGGCTGAACGTCAGTGACGCGGATGCCGAAAAATACATAAGGATATTCACCTCACTTACAAGGAGGGAAATAGAGGAGGCCGCGGCAGTCCATGCACAGGCCCCGCACCTGAGGCATCTGCAGAAGATTCTGGCAAAAACCATGACAGAACTGGTCCACGGCGAGGATGAATACCGCAAAGCCGTAGATGCAAGCGGAATATTGTTCGGGAATTCCACTTCCGAGGCCCTGCGCGGGCTCGACGAAAGGACATTCCTTTCGGTATTTGAAGGCGTACCCCAATTCAGCCTTTCCAAAGACACCCTGCCCGCCAATATCATAGAACTGCTTGCCGTACACTCTCCGGTATTCCCGTCCAAAGGAGAATGCAGAAAAATGATCCAGGGCGGAGGGCTTTCCATAAACAAGGAGAAATGCCTTTCCGCAGACAGGGCCATAGGCACGGATGACCTCATCCGCGGAAAATACATTCTGGCACAGAAAGGCAAGAAGAACTATTATATACTGAAATTCGAATAGGCGGTATGGAAGGAGAGAGCACCAGGCAGCTTAAGGTGGCCAGACAGATTCAGAAAGACCTTGCGGAAATTATCCGGTCCAGGGGAATGGCCGCATACGACGGTGCGTTGGTATCGGTCAGCGGAGTGAAAATAAGCCCCGACCTGTCCATAGCAAAGGTGTACGTAAGCATATTCCCGTCCTCAAAACAGCAAAGCGTCCTGAAAATCATAGAGGACTCGGCCAGGACTCTCAGAGGGGAACTCGGCCGCAGAATAGCCAAACAGTTCAGGATTGTTCCCGAACTGTCATTCTTCCTGGACGACTCCCTGGATTACGTGGAACATATCGACGAACTGCTCAAAAAGTGATTCAGGATGCGGCTGTCAAGGTTTATAGCCAGGCGTTACCTGTTTGCGAAAAAATCGCATAATGTAATAAACGTCATTTCGCTCATAAGCGGAATAGGCATTGCCGTGGGCAGTTGCGCATTAGTCATCATACTTTCCGTTTACAACGGTTTCGAGGATATCGTAAGGGGAATGTACGACAGGACTTCCTTCGACATAGTAATCAAGCCCTCCCATGGAAAATACCTGCGGATAGACAGCTGCATCCTCGACAGGCTGTATTCATACGGCGGAATCCGGACAATATCCGGTACGGTCGAGGAAAACGCTTTCGTAACTTACGGGGAGCAGGAGGGTGTAGTCGTAATCAAGGGTGTAGACAGCGCCTACGGCAGGACATCAGGGATAGCGGATGCCGTAATAGAAGGCAAATTCGAACTGGAGCACGGCCAGATAGCACAGGCCGCAGTAGGAATGCGCACGGCGGTGGACATGGGTATACACTCCAGATTCGTCAATCCCATCAGCATTTATTTCCCGGCCAGGGGAAAAACTGTTTCCCTGACTGATCCGATGAGTTCACTCAATATGGAAAAAGTATATCCGGCAGGCATTTTCTCTACCGGGGAAGCATCCCATGACAAACTGATTTACATCGGAATAGGCACCGCCAGAGAACTCATGGGGCTGGAGCGGGACATGGCCGGTGCAATAGAAATAAGCCTCTACCCGGATGAAAGGAGCGACAAGGCGGTAAAATACATCGAAAACGCACTCGGAGACGGTTACAAGGTGCTGGACCGCTACATGCAGAACGAGACCGTATACAAAATGATGAAAATAGAGAAAGCCGTAATATACATGATACTGCTGTTCATAATCATAGTAGTGTCATGCAACGTATTCGGCTCGCTCACCATGCTCATAATAGAAAAAAGGGACGACATAGGGACATTGCAGAGCCTCGGCGCAGACAACAGGCTCATAAAAAACATATTCCTTGAAGAAGGAATGATGATAACGCTGTACGGCGCCGTGTGCGGAATCCTGGCAGGTATTGTCCTCTGCCTTGTCCAACAGTATGTAGGCGTGATCGAGATGCCGGGCAATTTCGTGGTCAAATATTATCCTGTAGTCATCAGGCCGGCCGACATTCTGGCCACATTTGCAGGAATCGCAGCCATAGGCATTGTCATAACATCCCTTCCTACCCGTAAAACCCTCAACAGAATCCTGTAAAATTTCCACATGCGATGCAACGAAAATCACAGCCGGTGCATCTATTAGTCAAGGTTTAGGTTTTAGTACACGGAAGGGGTGCCTTGTTCAGTAGCAGGAGGCGCCCTTTTCCATTTCCCGGCCCGTCTCTCCCCTATCACTTGTTGTCAGGGCATACATCCCTTTAAAGCATTCGTTCTCAACCACCAGGCCGCATACCGGCAATATCGCTATGCAAGAGTGCGGAATTTGGAAGTTAGAAATTCCCGAAACTAATCTTTTTGGCGGCCGTCGCCGCAATCATTCCATTTTCATGTTCAGAACGCCTTCAAGGCGGAAGAAGGAAATTCCTGCTTGCAGCCGCATGCCTTGCGGGGATATTCCTTGCATCGTGCTGCGTCATCCCGAAGCCTCAGTTCCAGTGGTCGCATTACAGCGCAGGGCCGGACAGCTGTGTGATTGTAAATGCTGTATATACAGGACAATATGGCTGTGCATCTGTTGAAGATGTATATCCCGAAACCTATGTAAAAGAGTACCGCGGTCCGAGTGACTATTCCACCTGGTCATTTAAAAGCTCGTGGTTTATTGTGAAAAGCACGAATGGTGTCGACGGCTGGCAATTCTACCATATATACCTCAGTCCTAACCATAGCGGGGAAGAACGGGGTTTCACAGTATCTACTGGCTCAGACTTCTTCAACAGTTTCACCGTATCCCAGTCGAGTTATTGATATATAAAATCACGATTATGG
>DVLA01000007.1 GCA_018715745.1 Candidatus Coprenecus stercoripullorum | reverse complement strand
ACTTACAAGGGAGCACAGGATGAAACTTATTGACGAATACATATCACGTCATTACTGACATCAATATCATGAATTTTGTCGACTAGGGAATATTTACTCATGATTCATCATGAAATTTGTCGACTAGACCTCAATATCCGTCAGGTAAAGAGTACTGCCGCAAAGGAAAGGCATTACGCCGAGATATTCCGAATCATCCTTCCCGTAATCCAGTGCGGAATATACCGGCCGGTCCTTCCCCGGCTCATAAATATTCAGTATCTTCTCTTTTTTCCCGGGCTCCCCGAGGTTAATTGAAATCAGATGACTGCCGTTAAGGACCAGCATCAGAAAATCCGCGCTGTTTTCTCCCGTAAAACCGGTATAAAACTCAGTTTCCACAGGGGCAAGGTGTACGGCGTCGGATTTGACGGCATCCGATAATACGACGGTATCCACATTTTCCGCCCAGGTGCAGCGACATAGAAAAAACGCAATAAATATTACAACAAGCTTCTTCATGACATATAATTATTTAATTCGCCAGCTCGATGAACGATAAAATACATGAAACAATGGCAAGTGCGGACACCGCACAAATAATGATAATTTTCCTCATGACTATTTAATTTTAAGATTACCGGAAACTTATTCCCTTTCAATAAAATCATTCCCCAAAGGCTTGGTATCCATCAGCTCCCCGGCCTCATACTCTACATACCATTCCGTATTTACAAGATACAGCACCTGGGCCTGTTTCCTGTTGGTATAATACAGGGCCCTCGCCTGCATATATTTTTTACGCTTGGCCTTGAGATAAAGATAGTCCGGCAACAGAAGCGGGCAAGATGTAGCGTACGCCTCCGTCGCCTCGAATCGGTAATACCCTTCGCTGTCCGACACGCACAGGATAAGCCCCGGAAGACCGGAAAACTTCCACGGACCGGCAGATACCGGTATCTCGGTAGTAAACCACGCCACATAATCCCGGCCGCGGAATGTGCATTCGGCCATTACGGCGCTGTATCCGAGTATCACGGATATGCTGTCGCTTATGCGCCACTCTATGGGAGGAATCTTGTCCTCATACAGAAAATCCTGGGTGACGATACGGCCGGTACACGTCCAGACATCGCGGCTACGCCTGTGGATGAATGACTCGTAATACGTAACGGGGTCTGATACATTGGGCGTAATATTATTGGAATTATCCATATAATGTCTGATACGCCCGCTCCTGACCAACGAATCGGTCAGGAAATAATAATAGTTGTAGTACTTGGTGACATTGCGGCCTATCTCGAGAGTACCGATCCCCCGGTCCGTGATATTCCCGGATGTATCGGTAACGAACGAATAGGAATAGTTGACACGGTAAACGACCTCATCCAGGCTGTCCGCAGGATACATGCGGCTGTCAAGGAACATATCATACGGATGTTCGCCACCGACCATCACCAGCGAATTCTGGGCGCTGGAAATAAAATGACAGCAGATTAAAATCAGAGAAACGACACTTTTTTTTCATGAGGCGGGTATTTTCACAATACGGGTTTACCTGATAAAGGTAATGAAAATTATCGCCTATTCCAAAAATGAATTGAGCATTTTCACAAACCCGCAAGTACTTGCAAAAGCACTTGTTATACCGTCAAAGGAAACGGAGCCGGCACTGAAGTATTTCTGGAGGCAATAGTCCCTGCATTTGAGATATTCAGAATATCTGAAATCCTTGGGAAATCCAGGCGGCACACGCTGAAGCCTGCGATCAGGGTCAAGGGAAAAACCGTCCGCACGCATTACTGCCGTATGGAACGCCCTCCCATGCGAATATATGCCCCTACGTATTTTCCCCAGCATTGCGGAAGAAGGCCTGTACAGACCTGCGGCAAGCATGCTTCCGTCAAGAAGCAATCCTTCGCTGACAGGCTGGAAGTGGAAATAATAACCTGCATATCCGGATTTTCTGCCTCCACGGCATATATACGCTCCCATCCATGTCTTGTACGGACTTTTATCCCAGGAAAAACGCACGTCGCGATATATCCTGTAACAGCAATCCTTTGCTTCGGGCAGGCCCACAGTCGGGTCAAAAGAGGCCACAGCCAGTATAAGCCTTTCTACAAAAGAGTCGAATTCGGCTTTGGCTTCCATATATTCACTCTTATGAGCCATGAACCAGTCCCGGTCATTGTGATACGTCAGGGCCGTCAGAAATTCCGCCACATTTTCAAGCATGCGCAAAAATAACCACAAAATTTGTATTTTCGCGTCATGAATACCGGAAAATTCCTTCTCACATTCATGTTGCTGCTTGCAACATCCTGCAGACTGCCGGACTCGGGGTTCGGAAGTATCGAAGGCAGAATCACCATAGCCGGCAGCGGAGAGCCTGTCGCCGGCTCCTACGTGGTTTACGGAGATTCGGCCGTATACACGGATGAAGAAGGTTACTTCCTCTATGAGAACGTCCCTGAAGGCCTTCAGGGATTTTTCTTCAAGGCGGACGGATATGACAGCAAGATGCTCCAGGTAAATATACCGAGAGGGGGAAAAGCCTCATGCGAAGTAACGCTTGACCTTATAACGACAGGTTGGGCAGTAGGGAAACAGGACACCGACTACGGCACGATACTCCGCACTACGGACAAAGGCGCGAACTGGCTCCGGCAGGGGACTTCGGCCATGATTCCGGGCGTAACCCTGACAGGTGTATGCGCAGTGGACGCATCGTCATGCTGGGTCAGCGGGGAAGCCGATACCCTTTACGGACGTTCAGTCATACTCCTCACCACCGACGGAGGCTCGACATGGAGCAATTGCGGAAGGAGTATCAGCGCAGAAGGGCCGGTATCATTCTCAGACATAGCGGCGACAGATCGCGACACGGCCTACGCTGCAGCGGCGGACACCGGCCTGATATACAAAACGACAAACGGAGGGTCATCATGGCAGGTCTGCTACGAATCAGCATCATGTTCCGGATACTCGGCCATATCGACATACGACGGGCTGCATATATGGTGCTGCGGGGAAAGCCCGGAAGGCGGCTGGACGGCCGAGTTCTCCCCTGACGGGGGACGCACATGGCATACAGTCCGGACACAGGGGGACGGCACCGCCAACGGCATCTACGCTCTTGATGATGCCGTATTCATAGCCGGCACCGGCGGCATCTTCCATTCGGCCGACAACGGATCTACGTGGCGCTTCATCGAACTTGACGGCGGCGGTGCAATAAACAGCATATATGCCTTCGACTCCGACCTGATATGGGCAGCTGCAGGCAACGGGCGAATTCTGTATACGGAAGATACATTCGCGTCTTTTGACAATACTGCCGGAAGCGGATATTCGGACAGGAATTTCTACAGCGTATCAATGCTGAGGGACGGGTTGAACGGAGCGGCAGCCGCACTGTCCGCCACGGGAGAAACAGGCGTTATCATACATACGGCTGACGGAGGGCGCACATGGACAGAAAGCGGCATCCCCACGCAATTTGCAATTACGGAAATAGATTTCGCCGGAGGAAGTTAGGGCTATAGCGGAAAATCCGTCCTTTTACCTGCAGGCGTTACTTCAAGGCTGCCTGGAGCGACAAATGACTTTTCGGGATCGAGGGGATTGTACTGCGGCACCGGACGGGTAACGTATGGGCCATAAACCAAAGGATCAAATTCAGGACGGAGAAACAGCCATTCATCCCAATACGGAGTGCCTCCTACGGCAGGCAAAGGTATGAGTTGCGCCATGAGAGGATTATTCCAGTACGGACTTGCACCGGAAGCCATGAAAAACCCCTTTCCGCCTCCCAATACCGAATAAAGAATCATAACGACACGGCGGCCGGCCGGGTCCATTCTCCTGACGAACTGCGGCAACGAGATCTCATGCAACAGACGCTCCGTCATGATTTCCCTGTCCTTGGCAAGCCCAGCCCACAGATCGGCCCCCTGCGTCCGGGAATACAGCGCCCATGGCTCATCGGGAAGCGCAAGAACGGAAGGATGCATGACCGATGCCTTATACGCCTCCCTGTTTTCATCCAACCTGCTCTCTATAGCCTCGTCTATGGAGCCGAAATAGTCCTCCAGAAGTTCCAGCAAAGAATCGCGCAACAGCACCGGATTCCCGCCGGCTTCTACGGCCCTGTATGCCGATGCCTTTCCGGCCGAATCTATCGCCCCATAAGAAAAGGCCCTTTCTATAAGCGCACCCATGTCATTTCGGAGAACAGAGATGCTGTCCTTTTCCTGCGCATCAAGCCGACATGAAAAAAGGAAAAGGATAGACAACGCACAAAACATCCGGTGCAGTCCGATTCTACAGGCCATAACCGCCACAAATGCATAATCCATGCCAACAAAGGGAACGGAGCGTTTGTTACTGTTTGTTACTGAATTTCCAGAATCAGACTCTCTGCTTCTCCACTCCAGCCGCACGAGGATAATGAAAAAGCACCTCTATTTTGATTACAGGTGCTTTATTCTCGGTACTTTCAGAGAGTAGCGAGACCCAGGATTGAACTGGGGACCTCATGATTATGAATCATGCGCTCTAACCAGCTGAGCTATCTCGCCATCATTAGTTGAGCTACCAGGAGTCGAACCTAGATTTACAGAGCCAGAATCTGTCGTGCTGCCATTACACCATAGCTCAATAATGGGAGCGCAAAGGTAAGTATTTTTGCAGGAAATGCAACAAATTAATTTAAAAAATTAAACTATTCCCTGATAATACGCACCTGATCGTCCATCCCGAGCATTATTATGGATGAAGGGCGGCCGGTAGAGACCTTCTCGAAAGCAGGATCGACGCAGACATCCATGGCGGACTTTATGTTTTCGGTAATTTCAGAAAACCGTCTCGGCGCCGCATCTCCGGAGATGTTGGCTGAAGTAGACACAATCGGCTTGCCGAATGCCTTCAGAAGCCTTTGGCAGAATTCATGCCTTGGAATCCGTATTGCAATACTTCCGTCGGGCGCCGTGACATTCCAGGCCAGCCCCGTTCCCTTAGGATAAATTATGGTAACGGGCTTGTCGCTGACTTCCATGATAGTTTCCGCCATTGGCGGGATGCCTTCCACATAGGAAGATACCATATCCATATCCGAAGCAAGCACTACCAGACTTTTGGCATCGTCCCTGGCCTTTATTCTGAATATTCTGCCTACCGCCTCCGCATTGGTAGCATCACAACCTATTCCCCATACAGTATCCGTAGGGTAAAGAATTACACCGGACGCCCTCAATGCTTTCAGGGCCTTTTCCACTTCTTCCGTAAAGTTCATATCAAATATTCAATTTAACAACAGTCATTACAGGGTAATGGTCTGAATACGGCAGTTTCGGCGTATCATGACGGCAAACCGTAAAATTTTCCTCCTGTACAAGAACATAGTCTATTCTGAGCATAGGCCACAAGCCCGAATATGTCGCCCCGAAACCATGCCCGCATTCTTCAAACGTATCTCTCATCCCCTTCGACAATTCATGAAAAGCGTACGAAAGCGGGGTATCGTTAAAATCACCGCATATAACGTAAGGGTCAGGAGCGGAATCCGCATCACTCCTTACAGCATCCACCTGTGCGGCCCTCGCAGCCGCCGAAGACCTCATCCTGTCATGTACATGCACAAACCCATCCCTGTCCGCAAGGGAGGCGAGAGATATGCTATTGGATTCGAGATGCAAATTATATACCCTGATTACCCGTCCCTTAAAATTTATATCGGCAAACAGGGCCATATTGGCACTTTTCCCGAAATCAACAGTGCCGGACCCGACAATCGGATACCTGCTCATTATTACGTTACCCGAATACCCGCCGTTTACCCTGAAAAGCCGTTTGGCCGTATAGGGATAGGAGGCCGGCATAATACATGCATCATCCCCGGCATCCACTGCACATTCCTGGAGGCAAACGATATCCGGAGAAGACGAAGCGATTAGACTGCATACCCCTCCAAGGGACTCGTCAGGTGAAAGCCCGTCAGCTGAAAGGAAACGGCCTACATTATAGGTCATTACACTCATAAGGCTGTCTCTGCATGGCTCCCTGCCGTCCTCACCGCCAAAACGCACAAAGTGCCCGGCAAGGAAAACGGAAGGGACAAGGGCCGCTGCGGAAATAAATGCCGACCTGGACCTGAAAAACAAAGCCCCTATGAGCAGGGCCGCATTAAGAAAGGCAAGCGGAAGATAATACAGCCCGAAAAAGCCCGGGAAAGTAATGACAGCCGGACTGATGAAAACAGACAGATAACTGATCGCCAACAATATTGCAGCCGCTATAGAAACGGCCCTGTACAGTGTTCCGATTACACGCATCCTCTGCGGCAAGGCATTAAGTATAAAGCTTGTTCTTTTTCTTCCAATACAGGATGAGAACCAGCCCGAACAGCATCCCTCCCAAATGAGCGAAATGAGCAACATTGCCCATTGTCCCCGTAAGACCTGAAAGAAGTTCTATCGCACCGAATATCAACACCATCCACTTTGCCTTCAATGCTATCGGAGGGAATATGAACTGCAGCACGTTGTTCGGAAACATCATCCCGTAGGCAAGCAAAAGGCCGTAAACCGCACCTGAAGCCCCTACCGTAGGCGTCATATTTACTCTCCTTATAGTATCTATAGCATCCATGGTAAGAGGCCGTACGTCTTCTATCGGCAATACCTGCAAATACATGGAAAGTTCATTGACCAGTCCCGCCCCTATGCCGCAAACCATATAGTAAAGCAGGAATTTCCTGGCGCCCCACATGCTTTCTATTACGGTTCCGAACATGTAGAGGGAAAACATATTGAAAAAGATATGCCATACCCCTCCATGCATAAACATATATGTAACTATCTGATACCATTTGAAAAAGGGAGACCCGAAATAAAACAGCGCACAATGTTCAATCATGAAGCGTTCTGCAAAAACAGTGGCGACATACATGATGACATTGATTATTATCAGGTTCATCACCACGAAAGTTGTCCTGGGTCTATAATAGCCGTAATTCATAATCTTCTTTCCAGATCTTCTTCAGTTATTATTGTCATGCATCTCTTCCCGGACGGAGTAATCTCCGGTTCAGAGCATGCAAAAAGTGAGTCTACCAAAACCCGTGCCTGAGCCGTACCGAGCCTGCCTGCCGGAGCGGCAGAAGCCGAACGGGCCAACAGCGCAGCCATCCTTTCCCTTGAGGCGGCGTTTTTCATTGCCCCACTGCCGCCATCCTCTTCAAGAATCAGCAAAATCTCATCCACAGCTCTCCTGACTGATTCGGCATCGGTAGAAAACCCTTCAGGCAACCCGTTCACAGTCACTGAACAGTCCTCCCCTGCAACAATATCGAAACCGAGCATGGCAAGTCTGTCTCCGGCACCGGAAACAAGCGCATGGGCAGAAGGTGACAACTCGATTTTCTGCGGAAACAGAATCTCCTGGGAAATAGGCACGGCATCGTCAAGGTCGTGCAGATACCTTTCATAAAAAATCCTTTCTCGTGCGCGGGATATGTGTATCGCCAGAAGGCCGGACTTAAGAGTCATGACAAGATACTTCCCGGCAAACTGAAGCATGCACGAATCGGCTGTCGGGCTGTCGGCAAACAGGGCGTCGTATCCGTCCGTACAGGCAGAATAAAAGTCCCTGCGAGGCGGAACGCCCGGCTTTCCGGCATCCGGTATACCGGACAACAACGGCTGATAGCCGCCTGCACCCCTTCCGGCCGCAGACGAAGGGAAATAGGATACCGGAGCTATATCGGGCAGGGTATCATGCCCGAAATCTATCATTGGTATGAGGGAGTTCTTCCCGAGCGACTCCTTTACGGCAGCCTTCAGAATTTCGAAAATTTCCGGTTCGTTTTCAAACTTGACTTCGGTCTTGGCCGGATGGATATTCACGTCCACATCGGCGGGGGAGACTTCGAAAAAAAGATAGTACGACGGGAGGAATCCTTCCGGGATAAGATTTTCATAGGATTTGAGGACCGCCTTATGGAAATAGGGTGACCTGAAATACCGCCCGTTCACGAAAAAATACTGGTTGCCGGAGGTCTTCCGGGCATCCTCCGGATGGCTCACGAACCCTGATATCCGTACCACTGACGTATTGACATCCACATCGACCAGTTCCTTTGCAAGTTCCTTCCCTTCAATATCTAAAATCCTCTTCTTGAGGCTTCCGCCCTTGTGCAGGTCATACACAGTCCTGCCATTATGCACCAGTCGGAGATTCACTTCCGGCCGGCAAAGCGCAACCTTGCAGAATTCCGACAGGATATGTCTCCACTCCGCCGTATCCGACTTGAGGAATTTTCTGCGGGCCGGTATATTGTAAAAAAGATTGCGTACGGAGATATTGGTTCCGGCAGGACATGCTACTTCGGATGTGCCGACATGCCTGGATGCGGCAAATACGGTTTCGCTGCCCGTCTCATCCTCCCGACTTCTTGTCCTCAGCGTAACTTCCGAGACAGCCGCAATGGAGGCTAATGCTTCGCCACGGAACCCATAGGTCATTATCGACTCAAGATCCGAGGCTTCGGAGATTTTGGACGTAGCATGCCTCGCGAAACAAAGCACTGCATCATCACGAGTCATGCCGCAACCGTCATCCATAACCTGAATCAAAGTACGGCCGGCATCCTCAACAATAACGGAGACACTATCCGCACCTGCGTCCACGGCGTTTTCCATCAACTCCTTGACAACAGAAGCAGGCCGCTGCACAACCTCACCTGCAGCTATGAGATTGGATATGTTCGGAGGTAATACCTTCAGCATCCGTCCCTACCTGATACTGACCAGAAACGCCTGGAAATACTTTGCAAAATAAATGAGCATGATGAAAAAAATTATCATCGACACCCACCCGACTATCTTGTTGGCATTAGCCCCGAGAGCATGCCTGCGGTTATTCCGGGAAGCCTCCTGGATTTTGCCGCGAATATATTTCCCCGTGTAATACCTGTCATCCTTCCACTCACGTCCCTCCCTCATGGCCTTTTCCCTGAGAGCCTCATCCTTTACCTGCTCCCTTCTCTCCTTACGTTCGTCATAATACAGGGGAGTATATGTGAACACCCTGTGCTTGGGAGTCTTGAAAAAACTTATGTTCAGTGCCATACCCGTATCACTTTATAATATTTTCTACAAAGATACGCAGAAGCCGAGAGCAATGCAAACTTGTTTGCAATTGCCGAGGCGCACAAGTATATGCGGAAGCCGAAGGCCGGACTCAGAACCTGTATCCTATGGACAGCGTAGGATAGGTCATATGCTTTTTGGTATTGTCATTGTTGCCGAGCATTGAACCCAGGTGTTTGGCTTTCAGGGCCAGGTCTATGGCATCCCCGTTGCGCAGCTTGAATCCCATACCCACAGTAAAGGTGAACGCCACACCGACCTCGCAGTCGGGAGAACCGGCCTGTCCGGGCGGCACATTGTCATCGACCGTAGTGGCCTGCATGAAATAACCGCCGAGCCCCATGCCGGCAAACCCTTCCATCTTGTCTCCCGAAGCGAAATAATACCTCATGTCGAAACCGGCAGTCACGTCATACAGAAGAAACATGTGGTTGATACCGGCCATACCTCCTATATAGAAATCCGTCTTGTCGAATCTCACCCCGTGGCTTGTAGACAGGCCGAGCCCGAACGGCAGTTCTATCGATACGCTTCCCTCATAACGGCTGCCCTTGCCGTTTTCGGCGCCGGCGCTGTCCTGCGCTGCGGCAGGCAAGGATGCAAGAACATAAATCAAAATGATATATAATACTTTTCTCATATTCCCAACTATAAATAAAAACAACTTGATGGTGTAATGTAATAATTATAATCGCCTGTCGCAGACATACCCGACATTACCGGTCCCGGCGGCGGCACGGCCGGGACCGGTAATTATTCGAAATTGTTTTTCCCGAGAAAAACAAGATGACGCATGACGTATGACTGTATAATAATTTTCACAAGCAGTTTCAACCGGTTACAAATATAATAAATATTTTAAAACCTGTCAAAAAAAACGAATTATTATCAATTATCACAAAAGGTTTAAGGATATATGGCGGCAAGGAGCAGAAGCGCTTCAATACAGGTACATGGCGCTCACGCACAGCATGGCGGCAGTTTCTATGCGCAGGCGGGAGTTCCCGAGTGAAACGGGGATAAAGCCAGCCTTGTATGCGGCGGCCGCTTCCTCTCTCGAAAAATCCCCTTCAGGTCCAATCAGAAAAAGGGCCCTGCGCCCCGAGCCGGTCCTTCCGGAAGAAAGCATCAGAGCCTCGGACAAAGGGATACGGCGTACAGGCGTGCCGTCTTCGGAATACAGCTCCCGGTCACAATAAGCGATGAACCTGGCCCCGTCAAAGCTTTCGGAAGAAGAAAGCAGGTCAGTAAAGGGGACAAGCGGGTCAAGTTCCGGCAAATAGCCTTTTAGAGACTGTTTGGCGGCCGAAAGGATTATGCGTTCCCCTCTTTCACGGTTAAACGACCTGCGTTCGGAACGGGCGCATAGCAAGGGTGTTATACGGTCTATTCCCAATTCCGTGGCTTTTTCCATAAACCATTCGAAACGGTCGATGTTCTTGGGCGGGGCGACAGCCATGTGCAGATAATAGTCATGGCCTCCGAATCCGCCTTCGACAGAAACGACAGAAAGGACAGCGCGGGACGGATCCGCCTTTTCCATGAGACAGCGGTACAGGTTGCCGTCCCCGCCGGCCACCAATATCTCATCCCCTTCCCTGTGCCTGAGAACCCTGACGCAATGCGAAGATTCTTCCGGGGAAAGTTCCGCCCTGCCGCCCTTGATGTCTTTCGAATAAAATATTTCCATCAGTACAAAAGTAGTATATTTGCACCACAAAACCTGAAAAACAATGTATATCGGCATCATCTCGGATACCCATTGCTGGTTCGACGACAGGCTCAAGGAATTTCTCGGGCCCGTAGACGAGATATGGCATGCAGGGGATTTCGGAAGTGAAGAGAACCTGCTGCAGATAGCGGCGTTCAAACCCCTTCAGGGAGTCTACGGCAACTGCGACGGTACACAGGTCCGCACGAGAGTTCCATATACCAGGCTTTTCGAATGCGGGGGGAAGAAAGTGCTGATGATGCATATAGGAGGATACCCCGGACGGTACGACTACCGGGCGCTCAGGCTCATTGATGCGCACAGGCCGGACATATTCGTCTGCGGGCATTCGCATATACTGCGGGTCATAAACGACAGGAAAAGGGACATGCTCGTTATCAACCCCGGGGCGGCAGGCATACAGGGGTTCCACCAGGTAAGGACAGCAATAAGGGTCCATATCGATGCGGGCAAAATCTACGGGATGGAGGTCGGGGAATGGCCCCGCACGGCCTGCATGCCGGACTCGGACAAGGAAATCAATTAAACGATATAATGAAAAAGACAGCAATAACAGCAGCCATCTTTCTGGCCACCTGCCTTGGAGCGTCAGCCCGGCAGATCCCGGTCACCAAGGCCAATTACGAACTGGCCGAAAGGTTCTCCCCGGAAAAAATCAACCGCATGGTATACACCTGTACGGCGATACCGCACTGGTTCCAGAATTCGGACAGGTTCTGGTACGAATGGAAGGACAGCGAAGGTACAAGATACTATATTGTCGACCCTGCCTCGAAGAAACGGAAAGAAGTCTTCGACATGAACAGGCTGGCAATGGAGCTTACCGAGATTGTAAAAGACCCGTTCGATGCGCAGCATATCCCGTTTGAGGATCTCAGGCTCAAGGATGACGGCACATTCACATTCAGGATAAAATCCACCATTGACGAGCCGGAGGATACGGTAAAGAAAACCCCAGCGGGCAAAAAGACATTCCGTTTCGAATACGACATCGCTTCAGGAAAGCTGACCGATGTCACAGACGACAAGGAGATCAAGGACTACCCCGACTGGGCGAACATATCCCCGGACGGCAGGACAGCCATATATGCAAAGGGATACAATCTCTACTACATGGACATGGAGAATCTGGAAAAGCTCGTCGAAGATGAAAACGACTCTACCGTGGTGGAGCACAGGCTTACATCCGACGGCACCAAAGACGTGGCATACGGAGGGAACAACTATCAGGGTGTGGAGAACGTAGATACCGCCAAAAGGTATTATGTTTACGCAATGTGGTCTCCCGATTCCAGATATTTCGTCCACGAGAAATACGACATGTCCGGAATAAAGGAACTGTGGGTCATCAACTCACTCAGCGAACCCCGTCCCACCCTCGAGACCTACAAGTACCAGATGCCCGGAGAGCCCGGGCCGAAGAATTACCTTATGCTCTTCGACATGAAAGACAAGACCGGACGGCTTCTGGACGTAAGCGCATACAAGGACCAGACCATCGAGATACCTTTCTGCGACGAAACGAGGGAATACCTTTACGAGAGATACTTCCCTCTCAAATGGGTCGGGGAAGACGACTGGTTCTACTTCTCGCGCCTGAGCAGGGACCAGCACAGGGTGGATATATGCCGCTATGACATAATGACGGACAGCGTACACGTATTGGTAAAGGAAAGGCTGAACACATATATCGACGTGTACGAATTCGAACCTGCAAACGATGAATACGACATCGTGGTACGTTCGGAACGCAACGGATGGGCACAGCTTTATCTGCACGACAGCGAAGGCAACCTCAAGACCAGGATTACCGACGGACCGTTTCACGTATCCTCGATAGTAGGCGTGGACAGAAAGAGCGGCACGGTATATTTTACGGCTACCGGCTTCGACAGGGAAGAGAATCCCTACTACAACCACCTTTTCAGGGTAAAGACAGACGGCAGCGGGCTCAAGATGCTCAATCCAGGCAACTTTGACAACCGCATATACATGTCGGAGAGCCTCAGGTATTTCGTAAACAGTTCCTCGAGGGTGGATACCGCTCCTGAAAACGTGCTTTATGACAACAACGGCCGGAAAGTCTCGGACCTCGGCACTGCCGATTTCAGCCAGCTTTTCCTCGCAGGTTACAGATTCCCCGAGGTGTTCAAGGTAAAGGCCGCCGACGGCATAACCGACCTTTGGGGCGTCATGTACAAACCGTTCGACTTCGACTCCACCAGGCTTTACCCCATTATCGAATACGTCTATCCGGGGCCTCAGGTAGAAGCTACCAATTATTTCTGGAACAAAGGCATGAACCGTATAGACAGGCTCGCGCAGATGGGATTTATCGTAATAACCGTAGGCCAGAGGGGAGGGCATCCCGATCGCTCCAAATGGTATCATAATTTCGGATACGGTAACATGAGGGACTATCCCCTTGCAGACCACAAATACGCCATACAGCAGCTTGCCGCACAGCACGGATACATAGACATCAACCGTGTCGGCATTCACGGCCATTCCGGCGGAGGATTCATGTCGACAGCCGCCATCCTTACATATCCTGATTTCTACAAGGCCGCCGTATCCTGTGCAGGAAACCATGACAACCGGATCTACAACCGCTGGTGGAGCGAGACCCACCACGGAGTAAAGGAAAACGTCAGCGAAGACGGTGATACGACTTTCAACTACAGCATAAAAATAAACGAAGAGCTGGTAAAGAACCTCAAAGGGCATCTGCTTCTGGTCCACGGGGACATTGACGACAACGTACATCCGGCAAATACTACAAGGATGGTAAACGCCCTGATCAGGGCCAACAAACGTTTCGAAATGCTCTACCTCCCAGGACAGCGCCACGGTTTCGGGGATATGGACGAATACTTCTTCTGGAAAATGGCCGATTTCTTCAGCCGCTATCTTATAGGCGACTACGAGAACGACACCGACATAAGGCAGATGAACAACAATTGAGCCGGAGGAAATGAAATCCATCTTGGGAATAGGCAATGCCCTGACCGACATTCTGGCTATTCTTCCTGACAACTCGCTGCTGGAACAGTTCCATCTGCCAAAGGGCAGCATGCAGCATGTAGACAGGGATACCGGCGACAAAGTCTGGCAGGCCCTCAAAAGCATGGGTGTACAGTATGTCGCCGGAGGTTCCTCCGGAAACACTATTACAGGCACGGCCGTATTCGGCATGCCTTCCGGCTTTATAGGGAAGGTCGGGGATGACGAGCTCGGCGCACTTTACAAGTCGGACCAAGAACGTAACGGGATAAAATCGACGCTGCTAATCGGGAAAGAACCCTCGGGCAGGGCAATGGTGTTCATCACCGCTCCCAATGCGGAAAGGACCTTTGCTGTCTATCTCGGCGCTGCCCTGGAACTCGTAGCGGATGACCTCAAACAGGAATATTTCAAAGGATACGACTACTTCCACATAGAAGGCTATCTGGTCCAGAACCAGCAGTTGCTGCGAAAGGCCGTGGAAATGGCCAGGGCGGCAGGGTGTATCATATCCATAGATATGGCATCATACAATGTAGTGGAGTCAAATGACACTTTCCTGCACGACATAGTAGACGAATATGTGGATATCGTTTTCGCCAATGAGATGGAAGCCGAATCATTCACCAAGGCCAAGCCACGCGAGGCTGTGGAGATCATTTCCAGGACCTGCCGGATAGCCGTGGTTAAAATAGGGAAAGAGGGGTCGCTAATAAAATGCGGCGACGAGTTCCACTATATACAGGCACGTCCGGCAAAGGCGATAGACGCTACCGGGGCCGGTGACCTGTATGCAGCAGGATTCCTGTATGCCCACGCCCTCGGCATGCCGCTAAAGGCATGCGGGGACATAGGCTCGACAATAGCCGCAAAAGTCGTCGAGGTCGTCGGGCCCAAGATAGATATCCCGCGTTGGAAAAGCGCCAAACAGGAAATAAGGGAAATTATCGCCGGAGTTGCGGCGTCATAGTTCCATCATTTTCCTCACCGGCAATACCGCCATGGATGCAGTATCTTCCGGCACCGACACTTTGTACCTTTCATACTCGAGGGCATAATACAGGCTTTCCAGATCGGCTTTCTTCATGTCCGCGCATATCAGGTCATCCGAAAGAGGTATGAATTCCTTATCAGGTGCTTCCTGACTGAGGCGGTGGAGCACGCCTATCTCGGTAGCTATGATGAAGGTGCGGCATGGAGATTCCTTCGCATGCCTGATAATTCCCGATGTGGAATAGAAATAACATCTCGGATGCCCGGTAACCTCCGGGTCGGAAGAGCAGGCGGCCTCCGGATGTATCAGTATCTCAGCCTGAGGATAGCGTTCCGCCGCACTGAGGACAGCCTCGGATGTAATCCTGTCATGCACATGGCAACAGCCGTCCCACAGTTCCATGTCAAGGCCGGCGCAGGCATTGATGTGCGCCCCGAGATTACGGTCAGGGGCGAAAAGCACAGGTCTGCCGGAAGCGGCTGCCGCAACTGAGGAAGCGACCCTGACCGCATTGGCCGATGTGCAGCATATATCCGTACGTGCCTTTGTATCCGCCGTAGTATTGACATAAGATACTACCACCCCGTCCGGATGAGTCTTCCGCCACTCCCCGAGCGCCTCGCCCGTAATCCCGTCAGCAAGCGAGCAGCCGGCATGCCCTACAGGCATAAGGACGGTCTTGTCCGGAGAAAGCACTGCAGCCGTCTCCGCCATGAAACGGACACCGCAGAACACAATGATATCGGCGGATGTTTCCGCAGCTTTCCTTGACAGTTCCAGAGAATCCCCTACAAAATCAGCAATATCCTGAATCTCGGGATCGGTATAATAATGCGCCAGCACAACGGCATTCTTCTGTCTGCGAAGCCTGTCTATGGCCCCGGTCAGATATTTCTTGTCCAGCCTTATGTTCATGCTTATGTCCATTGCCTTTACGGAATGGGTCAGTGCCCCGACGCTTATAAAGTCAACTCCGGTGGAAGCCACCTCCGCAAGCCTGTCGAGAGTCATATTTCCGGACGCCTCCGTCGCGGCCCGCCCGCCTATGAGGGCGACAGCCTCCTTCATGTCCGGAACGGACATATTGTCAAACATTATAATATCGGCCCCCGCCTCCAGCGCCTCCCTTACCTGAGGTATGCTTTCAGTCTCCACCTCTACCCTGATTCCTTCAGGGACCTTGCCGCGCACCTGGGCGACGGCCGCGGAAATAGAACCGGCCATCTTGATATGGTTGTCCTTTATCATTACCATATCATACAGGCCCATGCGGTGGTTGACCCCTCCCCCGTCCTTTACGGCCATCTTGTCTGTCACCCTCATTCCGGGGGCAGTCTTCCGGGTGTCCAGCAGCCTGGTGTGCGTACCTTTCAGTTTTTCCACATACTCCGCCGTCCTGGTAGCTATTCCGGACATCCTCTGGAAAAAATTCAAGGCGGTACGCTCCCCTTTAAGCAAGGCCGGGTAACTGCCCTCGACCTTCAGTATTACATCCCCTTTTGAAACCCTGTCACCGTCCTTGAAATAAGGCGTAAGGACTATGTCATCGGAAAACCGTTCAAAAACTTTCCTTACTATGCCCGTTCCCGAAATCACCCCGTCCGCCTTCGCCGTCATGGTGGCTACGGCCCTTGAAGATTCAGGCACGATGGAATCGGTCGTCACGTCCCCGGTTGCCAGATCCTCTTCTATGGCAAGGTCTATAATTTTTTCTATCAGTTTCTCGTTCTGCATATCTCTTGTCATGTCAGTTTTCATTCACTTTCTTGGTGGTCAGCCTGCATCCGGCCTGCTGCACTGTATGCAGGGCGAACTCCTCCTTCAACACGGGATAGTCCTCCCTGTAATGGCCTCCCCTGCTTTCCTTCCGGAAGCGTGCGGCGGTCATAATCAGCCAGGCCACTGTAAGCAGTTTGCGGGATGCCTCGTCGTAATACTCATATTTCCTTTCGCCGAGAGCCTTCAGTTCCTTTTTCACTAAATTGAGTCCCGTAGAAAGCAGCAGCTCGGACCTGATGATTCCGGAACAGTTGTTCATCGTATGGGCAATCTGCCTCTTCAGGGCATAATAGTTTTCCGCAGCCGAATTGTCTTTCCTGTACAGCTTGTCGAAATGCGGGACACGGTCAATGCCCTCGAATTCCTCCGACACGGTTATCGCCCTTTCCGCAAAGACCAGGCATTCTATAAGGGAATTGGAAGCCAGCCTGTTCGCTCCCATTATACCTGTAGATGCCACTTCCCCGCATACATACAGCCGCCGGATATCAGTACGTCCGTAAAGGTCCGAAGCCACCCCCCCGACCGTATAGTGCGCCGCAGGGGCCACCGGAATATTGTCTGTCAGGTCGTAACCGAATTCGGCGCACTTGGCGAGGATATTCGGAAAGCGGCTCCTTATCTTGTCCGGGTCGAGATGCTTCAGGGACAACACGACATAGGGACGGTCATCCAATGCCATCTGCTTGAATATCGAACGCGCCACTATATCCCGCGGAGCCAGTTCCGCCAGTTCGTGGATCGGGAGCATGAAACGCTTTCCCGCCTTGTCCAACAGATATGCCCCCTCCCCCCTTACGGCCTCGCTCACAAGAAATGCCTTAGGTGAATCCTCCACATAAAGGGCCGTAGGATGGAACTGTATGAACTCCATGTCAATAATCCTGCAACCGGCATTATAGGCCATCGCTATCCCGTCTCCTATGGTCGTATCGGGATTAGTTGTCCTGCTGTATATCGCCGATGTCCCTCCGGTGGTAAGGAAAGTATGCTCGGCATACAGAAGTTCCTCCCTGTCACTGTCCTCATTCCAGCAGCGGGCGCCGTAACAGACTCCGTCCTCTACCAGGAAATCAATCACCGACATGTTCTCCAGTACGGTAATCCGCGGATCAGACTCCACCTTGGATATCAGGAACTCCGTTATATATTTTCCGGTAGAGTCCCCCCCCGCATGCAATATCCTGTGACGGTGATGCCCTCCCTCAAGCCCGAGGGAAAGTTTGCCGTTCTCAGTATCGAATTTCATGCCTTCGGATATGATTTCCCTTATTCTTTCCGGGGCCTCCTTAACGAGTATCTCCACCGCCCTGTTTTCGCAAAGGCCTCTGCCGGCTATTACGGTATCGGTAAAATGAATTTCGGGGTCATCCTCTATTGCCGTCACAGCCGCAATCCCCCCCTGGGCATTATATGAATTGCTTTCCCTTATGCCTTTCTTGGTAACAACCGTAACCGGCCCGAGTGCAGCAGCCTTGTGGGCTGTATAAAGGCCTGCGAGGCCGCTTCCTATAACCAGATATTTAATCATACAACTAATCAGAATCTCAAAACCCTGCTGCCGTCTTCGGAAACTGAGACAAATACCTTAAGCGTCTCCGGAGGCAGTATGTCCTCTATCTTCTCGGGCCATTCCATAAGGCACAGCCCGTCGGAGTCAAAATACTCTCCCGTCCCTGCGTCGAGAGCTTCCGCCACCGAGTCTATCCTGTAAAAATCAAAATGGTACACAGGAAGTCCGTCCGCTGCCCGGTATTCATTTACAATAGTGAAAGTAGGACTGTTCACGCAATCCTCCACGCCTATCGCCCTGCACAGCGCCGCGATAAAAGTGGTTTTACCGGCACCCATCGGCCCGTAAAAGGCATATATGGAAGTGCCTTCCATCATTGACAGAAACTTACGCGCCGCCTCATCTATTCCGGAAAGGTCTGTAATTATAATTTCGCGCATCCCCGCTTTTAAATAAAAGCCTAAAGTTATGAAAAATCCTGAAATCTGTAATGCACAGCCTCTGAAATATGTTCTACGGAGATTCCGGAAGAGCCCTCCATGTCGGCTATCGTCCTTGCCACCTTCATTATTCTCGAATACCCTCTCGCCGATATGCAGAACCTGTCTATTATACTGTCCATAAACAATTTCTCTTCCCTGCCAATTACACAATACCTCATAATCTGCTCCTGCGTCATCTCTGCGTTGAGATTATTCCTCTCATTCCTGAAACGTATGGCCTGCACGGCCCTTGCGGCGGCCACCCTTGCGGCAATAGCACTGCCGGGCTCTCCCTTCCGCCCGGCAACAAGGTCTTTCCCTTCCACCGCCTTCACCGATATATTCAGGTCCATCCTGTCGGTCAAAGGCCCCGAGACCTTCATCCTGTAGCGGCTTATCATGCCCGGAGTACAGGTACAAACCCCCTGGCCCGTCCCGGCATAGCCGCAAGGACAGGGATTCATGGAGGCAACAAGCATGAAAGACGCAGGATACGACACCTTGTACCTTGCCCTTGAGACAGATATTCTCCTTTCTTCAAGCGGCTGCCTGAGAGCGTTCAGGACCTTTGGACTGAACTGCGTAATCTCATCGAGGTAAAGCACCCCGTTATGGGCCAGCGATATTTCCCCCGGAGCCATATTGTTGCCTCCCCCGATAAGCGCAACCGCACTGGCCGTATGGTGCGGGCTTCTGAACGGCCTCCGGAACATAAGGCCGTCCCCGGTCGATTTGCCGGCCACGGAATAAATCATACTGGTTTCTATGGCCTCATTCTCGCCCATTTCAGGCAGGATAGACGCCATACATCTCGCCATCAGGCTCTTCCCCGCCCCTGGCGGACCGCAAAGCATCACGTTATGCCCTCCCGAAGCCGCTATTTCGAGCCCCCTTTTGGCATATTCCTGTCCGACCACTTCGGAAAAATCATCATCTCCGGCAACATACCCGGCCACACTCCTTTTTTCCGGAAAGAAGCGGAAAGTCCCTGCCGCCCTTATGTCAGACAGCACCGCAGCCATCTCCGCAAGGTCACGGACTCCGTACACTTCAATCCCTGTGCAGTACGCCACTTCCCCGGCCGAACCTGCCGGACAGATAAAATATTTGAAACCGTTCGATGCGGCGCTGAATGCGATGGGCAACAGCCCGGGGACGCCCCTGAGCCTCCCGTCAAGAGATATTTCCCCTACTATCACGCACTTGTCTATATCAGGGCAGGATATCTGGCCGGATGAGGCCAGCAGCGCGACTGCAATGGCGGCATCATATCCCGACCCTTCTTTCCTGATATTGGCCGGAGCCAGGTTGATTACCGTCTTGCGCCCCGGGATGCGGAATCCGCAATGCTGAAGCGAAGTGGTAATCCTCAACAGCGCCTCCCTCACCGCACTGTCCGGCAGTCCGACAATATAGACCCCTATCCCCATTGTAATTGAAACCTCGACGGTCACTATCCTCACATCAAGGCCGACACAGGTCGCGCTATAAGCCCTGCACAATGATGGCTCCATGTTTTTTTCGGCTAAGATAACCCAAGCCCCGGCTGACGGGGACGCCACGGGATGAATTTTTTTACCGAACAGCAATTTTGAGTACCTTTGCAATATTTATAAAAACTGTTTTGATTACCAGATTCCTGTCACTGACCGGCAAATATTTCCTCTTTCTGAAAAGAGTTTTCCGCAAGCCCGAAAAATGGACTCTCTTTTTCAGGCAGTTCTTCGTTGAGGCAGACAAGCTGGTCATCAGTTCCATTCCGCTCATAGCACTTATATCCGTATTCATAGGCGCAGTCCTCGTCATCCAGACGGCGAACAACATGGGCTCCCCGTTTATCCCGAAAATGTACATCGGCTACATGGCCAGGGAATCACTCGTACTGGAGTTCTGTTCCACCATGGTCTGCCTCATCCTGGCCGGGAAAATAGGCTCGAACATATCTTCGGAAATAGGGACCATGAGGATAACCGAACAGATAGATGCCATGGAAATGATGGGTGTCAACTCGGCCTGTTTCCTGGTACTCCCCAAAATCCTTTCCGCCACCCTGCTGACCCCACTGCTCATGCTTATGAGCTTTATAGTCGGGCTGTTCGGAGGATACCTGATCGTCGCGATAGGGGACATGGTGATAATGGCCGACTACATAACGGGAATAAGATACGCCTTTAACGGCTTCTATGTAACTTACAGCATAATAAAGACAGCCGTATTCAGCTTCATTATCTGCTCGGTTTCGTCTTTTTACGGATACTATGCCACCGGAGGTTCACTCGGCGTAGGACGCTCGTCGACGGCCGCCATAGTCGCCGCAAGCGCCCTCATACTGATTTTCAACCTTATTCTCACCCACTTACTCCTTTAATGATACAGGCAAGGCACATAAGCAAGAATTTCGGATCAGTCAAGGCCATTGACGATATATCCATAGAGTGCTTCCCCGGGAAATGCAGCCTTGTAATAGGGGCAAGCGGTTCGGGCAAGACCGTACTCTTAAAGTGCATCGTGGGACTCCTCGAACCGGATGAAGGTGAGGTACTGCTGTCCGATACGGTTTTCAACAAACTGCCTTTCAAGGAAAAGAAAAGGATCCGCAGCGGGATTGGCATGCTGTTCCAGGGCAGTGCCCTCTTTGACTTCGCTACAGCTGAAGAAAATGTCATGTTCCCCCTGGACTTTTTCAGCGGCATGACTAAAGAAGAAAAGAGGGACAGAGCCAACTTCTGCCTTGCAAGGGTAGGCCTGGAAAATGTAAATAAGAAGTACCCTTCAGAACTGTCCGGCGGAATGCAAAAAAGAGTAGGAATAGCAAGGGCCATAGCGCTCAACCCAAAATACCTGTTTTGCGACGAACCCAACTCGGGTCTGGACCCGCAGACCTCCATACTCATAGACAGACTCATACAGGAGATTACCATCGAATACGGAATCACCACCCTCATAAACACGCATGACATGAATTCGGTAATGGAAATAGGCGACAAGGTCATTTTCCTGCATCACGGACGGAAATTATGGGAAGGGGGCAAGGACGGGATTTTCCACTCGGGAAGCGAAGAACTCGACGACTTCATCTTCGCCTCGAACATGGCGAGGGAACTCAGAAAGAGTCTAAATGGAATCTGAACCCTATGTCAAAACCGAATTGCATGGGCTGTTCCGTCCTGACGGAATATGGCTGCCCGCAATCGAAATAATATGAAAATTCGGGATTGAAATACAGTCCCATGAATTTCACGAACCTGTATTCGAACCCTATGCCTGCTCCTGCCGACCATTGCACCGACGGAACGGCTTCATTACGGACCTCACTCATGCCCAGCAGATCGTCAATCGAATATGTAAGGCCCACAGCCTTTTCGACAGCGCCTCCGGCATAAACGTAGAACAGGAACCTACGGGTAGATACTATGTTGAAATACAGATTAAGCGGTACACCGATATAATGGACCGTCTGCGTGACATTCCCCTGAACTTTCCTGTCGATTATCGCCTCATAGCGGCTGTGCAGCAGGGTATAGTTGACTCCGAGTCCGACTGCCAGCCTGTCTTTCAGGAACGAATAGCTGAACTCCACCCCGGCGGACAAAGGCATGGAGTGCCGAGGCTGGGTAATAGGTACGATTCCGTAATTGGCGGCAACGCCGTGCATGCCCTGAGTATACTGGGGAGACGTGAAATCCACGTTCCCGCTCTTGTCGGCCAGAGACATGTTGCCTGAGAAGGAAACGGAAAACCGCCCAGAACGCGCCGGCCTTTTCCAGGAT